>NZ_JBSFGJ010000022.1:0-51029 GCF_053596515.1 Nonomuraea sp. NPDC001684 | reverse complement strand
CGTCGATCTGGTCCTCCAGCGCCGGGGTCGCCAGGTCGCCCAGCACCGCCCGCTCGAACGCCGGACCGCGGCCCGGCGTGCCGCGGCCGTCGGCCACGATCACGGCGAAGCCCTGCTCGGCGAACCACTGGCTCTCCAGGAACGCGCCGCGCCGGTTGAGCACCCGCTGGGCGTGCGGGCCGCCGTACGGGTCCATCAGGACCGGCAGCCGGCCCGAGCCCTGCTCGTACCAGGACGGCAGCACCACGGCCGTGGCCAGCTCCCGGCGGCCCGAACGCCCCAGCGACACCCGCAGGTCGAGCCCCGGACGCTCGGCGTACGACGGGATCGGGACCGCCATGCCGTCGCGCCGCACCACCGTGGTCGAGACGCCCTCGGCGTCGAGGCTCTGCTCCGACAACACGCCGACGCCGCCGGCCATCCGCCCCGAGAACACCCCGGACCGGGTCGAGACCGGCAGCAGCGAGTGGCCGTCCCAGGTCCACAGGTGGATGTCGGTCGGGTCGCCGCCGCTGGCGCTGAACAACACGCTGTCGTGGTCGACGTCGAGCACCGACCGGACCTGGAGGGTGGGCGGCGTGACCGCGCGGTCGCCGACGAACAGCCGGTGGCCGCCCTCCGACGTGGCCACCCACACCAGCGAGCCGTCGTCGAGGTGCGCCGGCACGCCGGTCACGATGTCCACCCAGGCCGGGTCGGTGTCCTCGCGGACCAGCGTGGACACGCCGGTCGCCGGGTCGACGGAGAACAGCCGCAGCGTCTTCTGGTCGCGCGTCATCGTCACGATCGACAGCGCGTGGTCGTCCCAGGCGGCCGTCGTGAGGTACTCCTCCTCGAACGACACCGCCACCCGCGAGCCGTCGAGCCCGAGCACGAACAGCTCGGTGCGGGCGTTGGGCGTGCCGGCCGCAGGGTAACGCTGGGCGACGGCCGGGCGGGACGGGTTGGCCGGGTCGGCGATGTACCAGGTGTCGACCGGCTCCTCGTCGGCCCGCTCGACCAGCAGCGCGTCGCCCGACGGCGACCACCAGTAGCCGCGCATCCGGTCCATCTCCTCGGCGGCGATGAACTCGGCCAGGCCGTAGGTGACGGTCGGCGACTCCGGCGTGGCGAGCACCTCGCCGCGCCCCGAGTCGAGGTCCTGGACGTGCAGGGCGCCGCCGGTGACGTAGGCGACCTGCCGCCCGTCGGGGGACAGCCGGGGGTCGATGACCGCGCCCGGCGTCTCCAGCCTGCGGGTCTCGCCGCTCGCCAGCTCGACGACGTAGAGCGCGCCGGACAGGGCGAAGGCCGCCCTGGTCAGCGCGGCGTCGGCGCCGTAGGCCACCACGCCGCCGGCCGCCTCACGGCTGCGCTCGCGTCGCGCACGCTCCTCCGGCGGCAGGTTCTCGTCGTCGGCGTGGAGGGTGCGGGGATCGACCACCAGGCGTTCGACGTGGGTTTCGGTGTCGAGCTCCCACAGGCAGGTGACCGGGTCGGTGCCGGATCTCGTCCGCAGGAAGACCACTCGTCCGCCGTCGGGGGAGATCGTGAACCCCCTGGGCACTCCCAGGGTGAACCGGCGGGTCCGTGCCGACAGTCGCGGGAAGCTCTCACTCATGGGCTCAATCCTGCCAGTATCCAGCCATTGTTACGCTCATGACTATGACTGATCGCCGCCTCCTGCTCGTGCACGCCCATCCGGACGACGAGTCGATCGGCACCGGCGCGACCATGGCCAAATACGTCGCGGAAGGCGCCCACGTCACGCTGGTGACCTGCACGCTGGGGGAGGAGGGGGAGGTCATCCCCGCCGACCTCGCCCACCTGGCGGCCGACCGCGACGACCTGCTCGGGCCGTACCGGATCGGGGAGCTGGCGGCGGCCTGCCAGGCGCTCGGCGTCGAGGACCACCGCTTCCTCGGCTCGCCCGGACGCTGGCGCGACTCCGGCATGATGGGCGTCGCGACCAACGACCGTCCCAACGCCTTCTGGCAGGCCGACCTCGACGAGGCGGCCGGCGAGCTGGTCAAGGTCATCCGCGAGGTGCGCCCGCAGGTCCTGGTGACCTACGACGCCAACGGCTTCTACGGCCATCCCGACCACATCCAGGCCCACCGGGTGGCCCGCCGCGCCTTCGAGCTGGCCGCCAAGCCCGACTACGTCCCGGCCGGCCGGCCCGCCCCGCGCCAGGACGAGCCGTGGCAGATCGCGAAGTTCTACCACACGGCCGTGCCCAGGTCCGTCATGCGGCGCACGGCCGAGGCGCTGCCCGGCTCCGGCACCGGCTTCCTCGTCGAGGACGTCGACGACATCCCCTTCGGCAGCCCCGACGAGGACATCACCACCGAGATCGACGCCCGCCCCTGGGTCGGCAACAAGCGGGAGGCCATGCGCGCCCACGCCACCCAGATCACCGTCGACGGCCCCTGGTACGCCCTGTCCAACAACATCGGGCAGGAGGTGCTCGGCGTGGAGCACTTCGTCCTGGCCATCGGCGTGCCCGGCCGGCCGGTGCCCGGGCCGCCGGTCGACGCCGGTGGGATCGGCGAGCCGCACAACCGCGAGAACGATCTCTTCGCGGGCATCCACTAACCTCGTTCCCCATGGAGCATCGCAGCCAGGCGGAGTCGGCGCTGGGCGGGGCGGCGTACGGCATGCTGTTCGTGCTGGGTGTCGTGCTCGGCGTCGTCGGCGGGTTCACGCACGCGCTCGACCAGCTGGGCGCCGTTCCGTGGGTGGCGATCGGGTGGGTGCTCGCGCTGTTCCTCCTTCCGCTGGGGGCGGCCAGGCTCATGCGGACGAAGCTCGCCGCGTTCGCGGTCGGGCTCGGCTGGCTGCTGGTGACGATGCCGTTCACGCTCGAACTCAGTGCCGGAGATCTGGTGATCTCTCAGGGTGCGGCGGGGTACGTCTACCTGTATGGCGGATTGCTGGCTCTCGTGGTGGCGTTCCTGTGCTCGCCCTCATCCGGTGGGGGTTCGTGGTTGTTGCGGGGATACCCACCTCCAAAGAATCCGACGTAGAGGCATAAAGTAACGTCGTGCATTCCATAGAGCGGCATGTGGACCCGGGAAACTACCGTAAGGTCGTCGGCCGCTTCGCCACGGGAGTCGCGATCGTCACGACCCGGCTCGGCGGTGTGGACCACGCGATGACCGTCAACTCCTTCACGTCGGTGTCGCTCGACCCCCTGCTCGTGCTCTTCTGCGCCGAGAAGGTGGCCCGTTTCCACGACGCCGTGATCGAGGCCGGGGTGTGGGGCGTGTCGGTGCTGCACGCCTCGATGGAGGACGCCTCCCGCTTCTTCGCCCACCGCGGCCGTCCGCTGAACGGGCAACTGGCCCGGTGGGAGCACCATCGCGGGGAGTCGGGAGTGGCCCTGTTCACCGGCGCCCTGGCCACGGTCGAGGTCGCCACGACCGCGGTGTACGACGGCGGCGACCACTCCATCGTGCTCGGCCGGGTGACGGCCCTCGGCACCCCCGCGGACGGCTCGCCGCTGCTTTACCACGACGGCCGCTACAAGAACCTCTGACGCCGCGGCTACGCCTGCCCGGTGCGGCGGTCGTGCCGGTCGAGGGCGGCGACCAGGAGCGCCCGCGCCGACGAGCACATGGTCTCGACCGCCTGTTGCCGGGGGTATCCGGCGATGTCGGTGAGCCAGACCAGCGACTCGATGCCGGTCGCAGCGCGGATGGCCACCGCCAGGTCCAGGCGCGCCACGGGGTCGGCGGGCGGGTCCGGGGGGAGCAGGGAGGTCTGCTCGATCTGCGGGTGCGCGGCGGTCAGCAGGCGGCGGGCGGCCTCGACCAGTCCATGAGCGCCGATCCAGTGGTCACGAACCCCGGTCTGTACACGGTGATCTTCGAGAACGAACGGGTCAGGGTGCTGCGCTACCGCGACCGGCCCGGCGACTCGACCAGCCCGCACGGCCATCCCGACAGCGTGATGGTCACGCTGTCGTCCTTCAGCCGCCGCCTCACCTCGGGCGCGCGAGAGGTCGAGCTGGACCTGGAGGCGGGGCAGGCGCGGTGGGTCGGCGCGCAGGAGCACGCGGGGCGGAACATCGGCGACACCGAGTCGCACGCGATCTTCGTCGAGCTCAAGGAAGGGCCGGGCGGCGTTCCGCCCGGAGCGCCGCTCGGTCCCGCTCTGTGAGGTGACCGGCCGGGTTCAGAACTCGCGGAAGCCTGGACCCAGGGCGCGTACCGACCAGCCTTCGAGGCTCTGCCACTGGGCCCAGTCGCCGTTGGGCTCGTGCTGCCAGGAGTGCACGGGGCTGCGGCCGTCCGAGGCGATCACGATCGTCTCCAGCCTGCCGTCGTGGTTCTGCCCGACGGTGGGGAAGGTGCCCAGCGGGCGGTGCCAGTCGTTCTCCAGCCCTCCGTCCGCGAGCGGTTCCCACTGCGACCAGCCGCCCTCGTGCCGCTGCCAGCTGTGCCACAGGCGGGTGTCCTGGCCGCGGGCGAAGACCTCCAGCCGGCCGTCCTGGTTGCGGACCACGGTCATGGCGCGCTCCTCAGGAGGTCTCGGCCGGACGGGTGCCGCTGCTGCGACGCTCCTCGTCCGCGTCGGCGGCGGTGGGGACGGCCCGCTCGCGCGGCGGAAGCGGCTGCGTGGTGTAGAAGCGGATCTCGTGGCCGTCCGGGTCGTGCAGGCCGGGCAGGATCCAGCCGATGGTCGCCTCGTGCACGCCGGCGTGGCTGTCGCCGAGCGTGGTCAGGTGAGCGGCCAGTTCCTCGATGGCCTGCTTGTCCGGGACGCCGATGGCGAAGTAGTCGAAGCCCGCGGCGGCCCTGGCCCGGTCCGGGTCCAGCCGCAGCGCCAGTACGGGACCGCCGGCCGGATGGGCGAGCGCGTAGCCCATCGGCACGCCCTCCTCGACGAACTCGATGTCGATCTCGTACCCGAACCGGGAGCGGTACCAGGCCAGGGAACGGTCCAGGTCGGTGACCGGGAGCTTGAGGTGGTGCACGCCGTCCAGGCGCGGGAGGTGCGACACGGCAATCCCCTCCTTGCAGTTGCACTGCATCGATGCAGTTATACTGCATTTTATGTCGGAGCCCGTCAAGCGTGATCTGCGCGCCGCCCGCATCGCCGCCACCGAGGAGAAGATCCTGACCGCCGCCACCGAGCTGTTCCTCCGCAACGGTTACGCGGCCACCACCCTGACCGCCGTCGCCCAGTCCGCCCAGGTCGGGGACCGTACCGTCTACCTGCGCTTCGGCACCAAGGCCGCGCTGCTCAAACGCTGCGTCGACGTCGCCTTCGCCGGTGACGGGGCCGCCGTCGACATCACCGGTCGCGACTGGTACGTCCGCGCCGGCACCGCCCCCACCGCCGAGGAGCGCATCGCCGCTCTGGCCGGGGGCAGCCGCCAGATGGCCGAACGCGCCGGCGACCTGCTGGCCGTCGCCCTGCAGGCCGCTCCCACCGAGCCGGACCTGGCCGCCGCCACCCGGGCCGGGCGCGAGGCCACCCGCGCGAACATGCGCGCCTTCTGGGACAAGATGGCCGCCGACGGGCTTCTGGCGGGCGGGCACGATCTCGACTGGCTGACCGACACCACCGCCGTCCTGGTGCACGCGGAGACGTACCTGCTGGCGCGGGAGATGCTGAGCTGGGACGCCGACGCCTACGAACGCTGGCTGACCGAAACCCTCACCCGCCTGCTGACCCCCACCCCACCACCCCACCCCACAAACGCCCCGCACTGACCGACCCGGGGCGTACCCGGTCACGAGCCGGAGGGATGGGAGCGGTGGCGCGGCGTCCCTACGGGGTTGGCGGGCTGGTTCAGCGGTGGTGCGGCGTCCCGGATGTGAGAGGGCCGTTGCGGTGGGTTGTGGGGCAGAAGGACATGATTCAGGCCAGGCGCTGGGGCCTGGCCTGAATCATGCGTTGTGTCGGTCGCGGGTTACTGAGTGGGGGGCTCCGGCGGGGTGGGGGTGCCGGTGTCCGTGGAGGTCGGGGTCGGGGTCGGGGTCTCGGAGGGGAGATCCGTGGGCGGCGCGCACGTCGGGATGTCCGTCGGGACGTCCGTGGGGACGTCGGTCGGGGCGCCGGTGGGGGTGTCGGTCGGGATGTCCGTCGCGGTCGGAGTCGGAGTCGGAGTCGGAGTCGGAGTCGGGGTGGGGGTCGGGGTGTCGCTCGCCGGTGGGGCGGGGGCCTGGGCCGGGGCGTCCGGGACGTCCGGGGATTCCGAGACCGAGGTCGACGGCGTGGCGGTCGGCGGTTCGGACGGCGGAAGCGGGGTCGTCGGCGGGGCGGGCTGACAGGTGTACGTCACCGTCTCCGTCGGCCCCGGCACGGTCACCGTCGGGCCGGGCACGGTCACGGTCGGGCCCGGCTGGGTCACCGTGGCGGTCACCGTGGCCTGCTCGGTCACCGTGGACGTCACGGTCGCCGTCGCGCTCGGCGCGGCCGTGGCGGTCGGCGAGACCGTCACGGTGCGGGTCGGCCAGGGGAGCGGCTTGACCTTGACGGCCGGCTTGCCCCTCGCCTTGTACGTGCCCTTGCCCAGCTTCTTCGTGGTCTGCCCGGCCCCGGTGGTGACGGGGAACTGGGCGGTGGCGCTCCTGCAGGACTGGCTCCTGCACACCTTCTGCTTCACGGTGAAGCGGGCCGCTCCGTCGTACTTGACGGACACATTCAAGTACGAGACGCCCTTCTTCTTGACCACCTTCGTCGTGGCGGTGTAATCCCCGACCGAGGGCGTCGCCGTGGGCGTCGCCGTCGGGGTCGCGGCGACGGGTAACGCCACCTGCGCGCCGGAAGGAGAATCGGTGGAACGTAGGGGATCGGTGGCTGATGTCTGGGTGATCGCGACTCCGCCGGCTCCGGCCAGTGCAACAGCGCCGAGCAGCGCGCCCAGGATGGAGAATCTCATAATCCTGCTCTTGTGGGAGATTTCAGGACGCAGATCATTATTCCGACTTGTCAAGATTGGTCAAGACTGAGACGCATGAACAGGCGCTATCGGTTCCGGCGGGCGGTGAACTATGTGAACCTCGCCACCCCGCTCGGCCTCCTCATCTCGATCGTCGGCGGCGCGGCCCGCCGGCCCGGCCCCGACGGGCTCATCCTCGCCTTCGGCTACCGCTACCGCTTTCCCGTCGCGGGCGCGTTCACGGTGGGGAACGTCGTCCTGACCAGGCAGGACGAGCTGGACGACCGGCTCATCCGGCACGAAGCACGGCACGCCACCCAGTGGGCCTGCTGCGCCGGACTGCCGATGCTCCCGCTCTACCTGCTGGCCATGCTCGTGTCGGTGGTCGTGTGCGGGCATCAGGCGTCGTACAACGTGTTCGAGCGGCTGGCCGACCTGGACGACGGTGGTTACCCGCGCGCGCCCGTGTGGTGGCGGCGGCGACGGCATAACGGCTGACCCATTACCCCGGCCTCAATGTTTCGCCTGGCCGAGGCGGGGGCTGAACCGGCCCAGCGCGACCGCCGCGATGGCCAGGGCCGAGATCGCCCCGGCCGACAACACCGACGCCGTGGATGGCCCCACGACCGCCACCCCCGCCACGGCCAGGCCGGACACCAGCGCGGCCACCGCGACGTACGCCCAGGTGGCCAGGCGTACGGCTCGCAGCCGCGCGCCCTCGGACGGGAGCGTGCGGGACAGCAGCCAGGACAGGGCCGGCAGGAGGAGCACCCCGTGCATGAGCACGGCGTGGGCCGGTTTGAGCGCGGTGGCCACCGTGTAGGCGAGCTGCTGGTTGCCCGTCATCACCGCCACGACGCCACGGGCGATCATCACGCCGCCGAAGACCATGGACGCCAGCAGCGTGGCGAAGCCGGCCCGTACGGCCAGACGGGTGCTCGGGGCGACCTCCGGCGCCGGGCGGAAGGCGGCGATCGTCATGGTGATCGCGAGGACGATGAGCGTGATGCCGAACGCGGCCAGCGTGCGGGCGATGGCCGTGTCGAGGGGGGTCTCCATGTTGAAGTGGGACGGCACCCCGCGCCACGCCTGAAGGGTGATCAGCGCCACCTCGACCGTGGAGGCCGCCGCGAACGCCCCGAGGACGAACGTGCGGGCACGCAGCCGTAACCACTGGGACACCCAGGTCAGGGTCAGCACGCTCAACCCGAACGACACCCCGAACGTGAACGGCTTGCGCCACGACACGGCCCCCTCCCACGGGCCGCCGGCCACGACGAGCACGCCCAGGTGCGCCAGGCCCACGAGCAGGAGGAAGATCCCGACGGAGTACCAGAGGCGATCGGAGTACCGGAGGCGAGTCATGCGGCCATGCTGACAGCGGCCGGGGGCCCGGCGCGTCGGACCACGGTCTGGCCTTCGACTACAACCACGGTCGTACGCCGGGCCCGCGCAGGTCCTCCCGCCCCCTGGAGGCCGGGACGTGGCCCCGGGGTCAGGGGGTGAGGGTGAGGGTGTGGACGGCGGCGTTCTTCACCGACTCGGGCTTGGAGTACATCGGGAGCAGATCGCCCCGCGCCCACGCCTCGGCCTGGTCCCAGTAGTTGTCGTGGAAGGCGTGCCCCGAGGCGCCCGTCAGGTTGATCCAGCGGGACTTGTCCAGGTCCGCCAGGTCGACGACCATGCGCATCGACGGCACCGCCGTGACCCCGTACCCCTTCTGCACGTTCCACCCGGTCGCGTTCACCGCGTCCTTGTTCCCGGGCACGGCGAACGGGCCGCGGTTGAACAGCGCCTCCACGGGCGCGAGGCCCGACGTGCCGAGCGTGCCGTTGACCAGTTCGAGCTGGTGCAGGTCGCCCCACTTCCAGGACCTGACGTCGGTGCCGAACAGCTCCGACAGCTCGTGGTAGGCCGAGGCCATCGCCTGCCGCAGCATGTCGTCGCGGGTCTCGGTGAGGTTCTTGGTGGTCACGTCGTCCCAGAAGGGGTCGTCGGGGGCGGTGAGCAGGTTGGCGACCACGTCGTACCAGCGGTCGCCGCCACCGGGCCACACCTGCTCGGGCAGGTCGTCGTCGAACGTGAGCATGAGCAGGTGCCGCCACACCGCGTTGTAGTAGGCGGCGGGGGCGGAGTCGAGCCCCTGGGAGTGGTCCCACGTGCGCAGCAGTTCGCGGGCCTGGCGGGCGGGACCGGCCAGGTCCACCCGCAGCAGCGCGGGCACCAGCGTTTCGGCGAACTCGTTGGAGGTGTCCTGCTGGATGTCCGACATCGTCCCGGCGTCGATCTTGCCCTTGGCGATCGCGGACTCGATGAGCTCGCGGATGCGCTGGGAGCGGTAGCCGTAGGACCAGTCCTTGGTCAGCAGCGGCTGGTAGCGGCGGGGGTCGATGACGGCGTTGTTCGCCGTGACGACGAACCCCTCGGCCGGGTCCTCCACCGTGGGCAGCTGGTCGTAGGGGATGGGCGCGGCCTTCCAGTCGTACTCGCCGGTCCAGCCGGGCACCGGCCAGGCGCCGTCGCCCTTCTCCCGTACGGGGATGCGCCCGGGCGCCTGGTAGCCGATCTTGCCGCTGGTGTCGGCGTAGATCAGGTTCTGGGACGGCACCTCGAACAGCGCCGCCGCCGAGCGGAACTCGGGCCAGTCGCCCGCCTTGTTGAGCGCGAAGATCGCGTCCACGGTCCTGCCGGGGGTGAGGGCGGTCCATTGCAGGGCCACGGCGTTCGCCTCGCCGCTCGGCCGGGCGTCCGCCATCACCTCGTTGATCAGCGGGCCGTGCCGGGTGCTCTTCACGGTGATCGTGACGGGGTCGCCGCCGGCGACCTTGATCTGCTCCTGCCGCGTCTCCAGCTTGACCTGCTCGCCCTTGTACAGGTACGTGTCGCCGTCCACCTTCTCCAGGAAGAGGTCGGCCACGTCCGGCCCGAGGTTCGTGAACCCCCACGCGATCTTGTCGTTGTGCCCGATGATCACGCCGGGCACGCCGGAGAAGGTGAACCCCGTGACGTCGTACGGGCACTGCTCGGACAGCTTCCTGCAGTGCAGCCCGGCCTGGTACCAGACGGACGGCATCTGCGGGGACAGGTGCGGGTCGTTGGCCAGCAGCGGCTTGCCGCTGGTGGTGTGCGCGCCGGAGACCACCCACGAGTTGGAGCCGATGCCCTCGCGCTCCTCGCTGCTCATCGTGCTCGGCACGGCGTCGAGCGTCGCGGCGGCCTGGGAGAGCGCGCGCACGCCGCCGGTCCGCGGCTCGGCCTGCTGGTCGTAGCGGCCCTGGGAGAGCGCGCCCTGGCCGACGATCGGGGAGTGGCGGTCGTACGGGTAGCCGGGGTAGAGCTGCTCGACGCGCTCCTTGGGCAGCTTGGTCAGCGCCAGGGCGCGGTCGATCTCGTCCTCCATGTTGGAGCGCAGGTCCCACGCCATGGCCTTCAGCCAGGCGACGGAGTCGACCGCGGTCCACCGCTCCGGCCGGTACTCGCCGTTCTGCAGCTTGAGCACCGAGTATTCGAGGCTGCGGTCGGAGGCGTTGGGGTTGGCGTCCAGCCAGGCGTTCACGCCCTTGGCGTACGCGGCCAGGAAGTCCTGGGTCTGCCGGTCGAGGGCGGGCAGCTCCTGCTCGGCCACCCGGCGCCAGCCCATGGTCCGCAGCGCCTTGTCGTTGCCGAGCGTGGCCTTGCCGAACAGCTCGGAGAGCCGTCCGGCGGTGGTGTGGCGGCGGAAGTCCATCTCGAAGAACCGGTCCTGGGCGTGGACGAAGCCCTGCGCCATGAACAGGTCGGCCGCAGTGTCGGCATAGATATGCGGAATCCCCGATTTATCGCGATAAATCTCGACCTTCCCGGCCAGACCGGGCAGCCGCAGCGTCCCGTCCACCTGCGGGAACGACTTCCGCACCGTGTACACCAGGACCCCGGCCAGCACGAGCGCCAGCACGAGAAGCACGGTCAACACCCGGGCGAACCACCGGAAAGGCCACGGCATCCACGCAAAGGGTCTCACCGATACCTCCATCTTGCCGAACTGGAACAAGTCTGGCAGTACCGGCTCACTGCTCCAGCCGTTTCAGACGGCCGGAGCGGCCTCGCGCGGAGGGCTTGCGATCAGAGGGCCCAGCTCTGTCCCTCCGGGGTGTCGGTGACGCGAACCCCCAGGTCGGCCAGCTCGTCCCGGAGCCGGTCGGCCGCCGCCCAGTCGTTGGCCGCCACCGCCCGCTCCCGCTGCGCCAGCAGCTCGCCGGCCCCGGCGGGCGGCACCCGCGGCTTGCCGATCTCCGTGGACAGGTCGAGCGCCAGCACCTGGTCCAGGTGCAGGAACGTCTCGAACTTCGACCCGGGCGCCACCGACTCGTCCAGCTCCAGCTCCCGCAGGACGGCCAGCGCCGCCGGGGTGTCCAGGTCGTCGTCGAGGGCCGCCCCGACGCGCTCGGCGTACGACGCGGCCATGGGCGCGCTGGGCGACTCCGACCACTCGGCCACCCGCGCCCGCCACCGCCGCACCGTGCGGTCGGCGGCCCGCAGGACGTCCCAGGAGAGGTCGAGCCGCTCCCGGTAGCGGTGCCCGAGGAAGGCCAGGCGCGCCGCCAGCGGGTCGAGCCCGGCCGCCACCACGTCGGACAACAGCACCGCCTCGCCCGCGGACTCCGCCATCTCGCGCCCGTCGAACAGCGGGCGCTCGCCGTGCACCCAGTGGCGCACCACCTCGTGGCCGGTCGCCGCGTCCGACTGGGCGCGCTCGGCCTCGTGGTGCGGGAAGCACCGGGCGGCGTCGCCGACGTGCAGGTCGATCCGTTCGCCGAGGAAACGCAGCGACAGCGCCGAGCACGCCACGTGCGGGCCGGGCAGGCCCCGGCCCCAGGGCGCGTCCCGGCCCTGGTCGCCGTCGGCGGGCCGCCACAGGGCCCAGTCGGCGTGGAAACGCCGGTGCGGATCGGCGGCGACCGGGTCGGCGGGCTTGAGGTCGTCCAGGCCGGTGCCGGAGATCTCGCCGTACGCCGGGAACGTCCGTACGTCGAAGTACACCGAGCCGTCCGGCGCCGGGTAGGCGTGCCCGCGCTCGACGAGCCCGGCGATCAGCTCGATCATCAGGTCGACCGTCTCCCCGGCGCGCGGCGCGTGCTCCGGCGGCCGCAGGTTGAGCGCGGCCGCGTCGTCGACGAACGCGTCCTCGTGAGCGCGGACCGTCCCCCCGGCCTCACCGTCGGGACGCCCGAGGTCGGCGACGTGCCGGCAGGCCACGACCCGGGTACGCCGCCCCTCCAGGACCCTCCTGACCAGGTCGGACAGCACGTACGTGCGCAGGTCGCCCAGATGGACGCGGCGGTGCAGCGCCGGCCCGCACGTGTACACGCGCACCGCCCGCCCGCCCGAGATCTCCTCGACCTGCCTGGCCCGGGTGTCGTGGATCCGCAACATCACCCGAGCCTAGCCCTCAGCCGCCGAGGAAGCCGAGGATGTCCCGGTCCCCGCGCTCGCGCAGCCGGGCCAGCACCTCCTCGCGGGTGGCCGTGTCGGGCAGCCCGATGCGGGCCCCGATCAGCCGCAGCCCCTCCATCTCGGAGTGCACCGGTGCGGTGTAGCCGATGAGGTAGAGCGCCCGGTTCAGCGGCGGCATCGCCACGGCGGCCGCGGGCAGGTAGCGGGTCAGCAGCTCGCCGCCGTCGGAGACGGTCAGGAACACGTGGTCGCCCTCGCTCGCCTTGAAGTCGGCCAGCACGTTGCGGATCGACCCCATGGTCGGCTGGTTGTGCCAGCTGATCACCACGTCGCCAGATGGCGTCGAGGCGGTCAGCGACCCGCCGGGAGCCATGCCCAGGTAGGCGGCGAACCCGGTCGGCAGGGGCGAGCCCGACCCGCGCAGGTGCTCGGCGTTGACGTCCACGCGGTGCCACCACCGGCCGTCGCGGGAGCGGAAGCTGCGCCGCGTCTCCGAGACGTCCTTGCGCGGCTGGTACGGCTCCGACTCCCCGGTCGGCGACGTTCCGGCCACCCTGATCCAGCCCCGCTGCGTGCGCTCGAACCCGGGGCCGCCCGAGTAGGCGCGCACCGAGCTCTCGCTCACGTCGTAGCGGGAGGTCAGGTTCGTCACGATCGTGCTCACCGAGGCCTCGCCGCCGGCTCGCTCGATCTCCCTGGAGATCATCTCCCTGATGCCCAGGTACTCGTCGCCGCCCCACCTGGTCAGCCCGTACTTGTTCCGGTCCACCCGGCGGAAGCGCTCGTCGGCGGTGAGCTGGTTGCGGATGCCGACCAGGCTGTAGTCCTCGCCGATGCGTTCCTGGATCTCCTCGGGCGACAGCGGCGTGCCCGCCACCGCCAGCACCGCCTCGGCCTTCTCGTTGATGCTGCGCGGCCAGGGCACCACGTGCCGGCCGAGCACCCGAAGCTGCGGCACGGCGAGGATCCACCGCTCGGCGACGTCCTCGCGGACGCCGAGCTGGGCCACCATGGACACCGCCTCGTCGAGCGGCCGCGGCCCGTCGGTGAACAACTGCCGCGTCTTCTCCCGCAGCTCGTCGGCCCCGCCGGAGACCAGCCACCCGTCGGCCTGCTCGTAGCCGGTCAGCAGCGTGCGGACGAACCGCCACGCGGGGATGCCCAGCGTGCGCAGGTCGCCGCGGTGCCACGGCACGGCGGCCGCGAGGTCGTCGGCCGGGACCGCCGACCCCAGCCTGCCCCTCAGCCACGTCACGTGCGCCACCAGCCCCGCCGCCTCAGGCGAGCCCAGCCAGGCCTCCACGTGGTCGCGCAGGTCCCGCTCGATCTGCCTGATCCGCTCGCGGGTGACCGAGAAACGCTGCGCCAGCTCGTCGAGCGTGGCGCGCTGCGCCGCGTAGAGCCGGTCGCGGGCGATGGCGCGCTGCCGGTCGTCGAGCGCGGCGAACACCGCGTCGATCAGCTCGGGAAGGGGTTTGTCGGGCCGGGCCGGGACGGGCAGGGCGGCGGGCGCGGGTTCGAGCAGCCGCTCGAACACACCGGTGAACAGCTTCTGCACCACGTCCTTGCCCAGAGACTCCGGCGTGCGCTCGGCCTCGGCGGGGTCGGAGAAACGCAGCAGCGGCAGGATGTCGCCGAGCAGCAGGTGCCCCCAGCAGGCCACGGCCAGATCGGCCAGGTGGCCCGCCACGGTCTGCGTCCCGACGATCGCGCACGCGCGGTCGAGGGGGATCGCCTGCCACCAGGCCTCGGGCAGCTGGGGCTCCTCCACGATCGGCGCGATCTGACCAGGGGAGGTCCAGCGCAGGGGTGGCGCGAGGTCGCTCAGGCTGAGGTTCATTGAGGTCCAACCGGCAAAGGGAAGATATCCGCAGTTCAGACTATGTGATCAGGGGGACAGAAATGGGCTCCCCCTTCCGGAATGCGAGATATAGAGCATCGTTCGGGCCCGTGTGCAGGCGACGAACAGTATGCTCCGCTCGCGTTGCAGCGCCCGAGCCCGCGCGGCCGGCTCCGCGGGCAGCGGCCCGGGCACCACGCCCTCCGCCACGCCGACGAGCGCCACCCGTTCGAACTCCAGGCCCTTCAGATGCTGGAAGGTCGCCACGCGCACGTCCAGCCCGTCCAGCGCCTCCCGGGCGGCCCGGACCAGCGTGGGGGTGCGCGCCCCGACGGCGATCTCGCCCTCCGGCACGCCGTCCGCCAGCCAGCCGCCGACCGTGGCCCGCAGCCCGGCCAGTTCGGACTCGGGTGTGTCGTACGCCCGGACCACCGGCCGCCGGCCGTTGTGCGTGGCGCGGTAGCCGAACAGCTCGGCCACGCCCTTGACCAGGCCGTTCGCCGGGCCGCCGCCGCGCAGCCGGACCACGTAGGACAGGATCTCCTGCGGCAGCCGGTAGGAGATCCGCAGGTCGTGCTGGACGGCCGGGATGCCCACCGCGCCGAGCGCCACCCGCGTGTCGGTCACCCGCTGGTGCGGGTCGCCCACCACGAACAGGTCGTCGTGCGCGTGCGGCGCCGCCGCCCGCAGCAGCCGCCACTGCGCCGGGCTGATGTCCTGCGCCTCGTCCACCACGATGTGCCGGTACGGCTTGCGCCCCGGCTCCACGTCGTCCAGCAGGTCGCCGGTCGTGATCGACAGCAGCCTGATCGCCTCGTCGGTGAGCTGGGCCAGCGACCGGGCCCCCGGGCCGACCAGGGCGGGACGGCGTCCCTCCGCGTCGGCGACGATCCGCACGGCCAGGCGCTCGGCGTTGTCGACCTCGACGCGCTTGCGCACGGTCTCGTCGTCGATCAGCACGTCCAGCCGGCCGGCCAGCTCCTCGGCCAGGCTCTGTGAGAACGTCACCAGCAGCACCGGGCCGCTGCCCCGCGTCGCCAGGTGGGCCGCCCGGTGCAGGGCGATGATCGTCTTGCCGGTGCCCGCGCCGCCCACCACCAGCACCGGCTGCTCGTACCGTCCGGCCCTGGCCAGCCGGTGCTGCGTCGGGTGCAGGAACGTGCACCAGTCCGGGGCCCCGAGCACCCGGTCGAGCTCCACCTTGTCGGCGGCGAACACCGCGCGGTCCGGGCTGCGCAGCAGCGCCGCGTGCAGGTCGTCGGGGTCGATCGCGCCCGTCTCCTCGTCGCGGGCGCGCCAGTTGTCCAGCTCCCGCCACGCCTCCGACAGCGTGCCGCCCCTGGCCAGGACGGCCAGCGGCGCGTACTGGGTGGGCGGCAGCAGCGGTTCGAGCGCGGCCACGTCGGCCTCGGTGGAGATCAGCCGGACCAGGGGCAGCGCGTGCACGTCGATGCCGAGCGCGAGCAGGTCGCCGTCGCAGATCTGCTCGAACAGCCGCGAGGGGCGGGCCGACCTGCGTAAGGCGGGCTCGACCCGGTCCAGAGTCTCGGCGTCCCACTCCTCGACGACGCCGATCACGGGGTTGACGCCGTACCGGTGACGCTGGGCGTACGACCACGCCTCCGGATCGGGCCGCACGGCGAGCAGCCAGTAGACGTCGCGCTGCCGGACCACCACGCCGCGATGCCCGTCGGCCAGGCGCAGCGTGGCGACCTTGGCGTCCCGGCAGCCCCGCACCCGCTCGGGGTGCGGGGCTCCGGACACGTTCAGCAGGAACCGGCGCAGCGCGACCACGGCGTCCCTGCGCACCGGCTGAGCCAGTGCGCCGAGCTCCCCTGGAAAGTCAGGGCCGATCGCGAGCCGCGGCACGGGCGGTCAGTCCAAGAGGGCGAGCAGGTCGCGGTCGCCGCGTTCGCGGAGCCTGGTGAGCAGGTCGGGCAGCCCGACGGGGCCGGTGAGCCCGATCCTCGTCGCGATCACTCTGGCCGCCTGGTCCCGGGTGCCGCCCGGCGCCGTGTAGCCGACCAGGCGCAGCGCCTTGGTGATGCTCTCGGCGTTCTGGGCGGCGACCGGCAGGTGACGGGCGCGCAGGACGCCCTCGTCCGACAGCGTGAGGAACAGGTGTCCGCCCTCCTTGGCGCCGACGTCCACGAGCAGGCGCTCGATGGACTCCAGCACCGGCCTGCCGTGCCAGGTCATGGTCAGCTCGCCCGCCGCGCTCCTGACCGCCCGGCTCTCGCCGGGGGACAGGCCCAGGTAGGCCGCGAAGCCCGTCGGGAGGGCGCACTCGCCGCCGGCCAGCTGCTCGGCGGTCACGTCGATCCGCAGCCACCAGCGGCCGTCCGGCTGCCGGAAGCAGCGCCTGGTCTGGGAGACGTCCTTGAGCGGCTGGTACGGCTTGTTCTGCTCCGCCCCGCCGTTGCCCTCCGCGGGCGGCGGCGGGACCGGCGTGAACGCCTGGAACTGCGGCGGACCGGGCGGACCGGCCGGACTGGCCGGAGGCGGCGGCGGTGGCATGGGCGGTGGCGGCAGGGGAGGCGGCGGCTGCATCGCGGCGAACGCCGAGTGCGGCTGCTGGAACTCCACCGGCTGCTGGAACTCCGCCGGCTGGTTCGGCTGCGCGGGCAGCGTGGCCAGCACGAACTGCCAGGCCGGCACCTCCAGCGCGCGGATCTCCCTGGCGTGCCAGTCGGCCGCGCCGATCAGCTGCTCCTTGGGCGCGGCCGGGCCCAGCGTCCTGCGCAGCTCGTCCAGGTGGGCGCGGTACGGCGCGGCCTCCTCGCTGGCCAGCCACTGGTCGAGACGGACGCGCAGCTCCCGCTCGGTGGCGGAGATGTCGGCCGGGGGGACGGCGAACAGCTTGGCCAGCTGGTCGACCGCCGAGGGCTCGTCGGTGAAGACGCGGTTCTGCGCCACGGCCCAGCTCTTGTCGTCGAGCCCGGCGAACGCGGCCTCGATCAGCTCGGACAACTCCTCGCCGCCCTCGGCGGACGCGGCGTGCTCGGCGTCCGCCCCGTCGGGTTCGGCGTGCCCGGCGTCGGCCTCAGGCTCGGCGTGCCTGGCGTCGGCCTCAGGCTCGCGGTGCTCAGCCTCGGCCTCGCGGTGCTCGGCGTGCCTGGCGTCCGCCTCGGGCTCGGCGTGCTCGGCGTCGGCCTCGGAGTGCTCGAAGTCGGCCTCGCGCTCGGGCTCGGCCTCGCGCTCGGGCTCGGCCTCGCGCTCAGGCTCGGTGTCGTGCTCGGGCTGCTCGGCGTGCGCCTCGGGCTCGGCGTGATCGGTGGATGCCTCGGGCTTTGCTGCCTCGGACTGTGCGGCCTCGGCCCGCTCCTCCTCCCGCCCCTCAAGGACCTCAGGGACGTCGGCGGAGCTGTCGAGGTCGGCGGGTTCGCGCCGTTCAGCCTCTTCGTCGTGATCGTCCGTGGAGAAAGGCTCCGGCTCGCCGCCGACCCCCTCCGCCTCCAGGGCGGACGCCTCCGCGGCGGCGGGCTCGGGCGCGGGCTCCTCGGCGGCGTCCAGCACGGGCTCGGCCTCGGGCCGCGGCACCTCCTCGACGACCGGCTCGGAGTCGGCGTCGAGCACCCGCTCGACATCACGGCCGGCCGCCTCCCCGACGGCCTCCGCAGCGGCCCCGCCCTCAGGGAACGCGGGCTCGTGGTCGAGCTCCGCCGCCACGACGGCGTCCGCCGGGGCCGCGAGAGCCGCCGGCACGTGCGCCTCGGCCTGCCGCCCACCCGCGTACGGATGCGCCAGCCGGACGAGCACCGCCCCGAACAACGTGTTGAGCACCGGCCGGGCCTGGATGAACGGCTGGTCCACCAGCTCCCGCCCGGTCAGCGAGAGCAGCCCCGTCCACGACCCGGCGCGGTCGAGCGCGATGGCGACGGCGGGTTCGTCGGCCTCGTCCGGGTCCAGGACGTGCAGAGCCGGCAGGACGTCGCCAATGGCGGCGGCCGGCCAGTGCTCCAGCGCGATCTCGGTCAGCAGCTCGCCCAGTGACTCCGGGCCGATGGCTGCGAGCACCAGCGGCATGGGCAGGCTTCGCCACCACGCGTCCGGCAGATCCGGCTGCCCGGTCAGTAGCGTGATCGTCGACGCGTCGCTCCACCTCAACGGTGGAACGAGGTCGCTCAGGCAGAAGTTCATCCCGTTCCGTTCACCAGCCCCTCACGCCGCCGGAGCGGCGCAGCCAACATCTCGCCGCCCACGGAACAGACCATAGTCCGGCAAAACAGCCCTACGCATCATGCACTACGCATCAGCGCCGAACAGCGGCAAAGCGTAGACGCACGTAGTCGGCCATCCAGCCCGTCTCCCTCCGGAGGGCGGGCGCGGCCAGCTCGTTGACCCGTCCGAGCAGGGGGTCCACGATCTCCGGCGGCAGTCCTTCGAGCACGGACGAGGCGAACATGCGCACCCAGTCGGCGGCCCCGCCGGGGCACTCGTCGAGCGGCGTCGGCCGGTCGAAGTACTCCAGCAGCCGGACCACGAAGCCCTCCTGCTCCAGCCGGCGCGCGTACTCGGCGGGAGTGGGGAAGTACCACGGCAGATCGGGCTCGCGCAGGCCGTACTCGCGCCAGGCGGTCAGCATCGCGGCGGTCAGCTCCGCGCAGTTGCCCGCGCCGCCCATCTCCGCGACGAACCGGCCGCCCGGCTTCAGCGCCTCGCGGACGTTGGCGATCACGGTGGCGGGGTCGCGGCTCATCCAGTGGAGTGCCGCGTTGGAGAAGACGGCGTCGTACGGGTCCACCACGGTGAAGTCGTGGCCGTCGCCGATGATGAAGTCGATCCCCGGGTACTGGGCCAGCGCCTTCTCGATCATCGCGGCGGAACCGTCGATGCCCAGGACGTCCGCGCCCCTGAAGGCGATCTGCGCGGTCAGCACCCCGGTGCCGCACCCGAGGTCGAGCACGCGCTCCCCGGGCTGCGGGTCGAGGAGGTCGACCAGCGGCGCGCCCTGGGTGGAGACGTACCCGAAACTGCTGTCGTAGGCGCGACTGTTCCACCGCTCCAAGCTCGGTGCGTCGTATCGCAAGACGATCAGCTCACATTCGTCAGACATCGGGCCCCCGTGGCCGTGCTGTCCGTTCACTTTAGAGCCTGATCGTCTCTACGACATATCAAGTCACAACGGACTCATCCCACGCTCTTGCTCCATTCCCGCTTGAGGTACGCCTTCGCCGCGTCCGTCTGCGGGATCGTCATGAGCACGGGCGGGCCGGCGGCCTTGGGCAGCCGGGCGGCCTGCTCGGTGTCGAGCTTGCCCTTCATGAGCATGGCCTCGCCGCGCGCCGGACGGGCGTAGCCCTTCTGCAGCAGGTTCTGGCCCTCGTCGGAGAACAGGAACTCCTGCCACAGCCGGGCGGCGGCCGGGTGCGGGGCGGTCTTGCTGATCGCCTGGACGTGGTACCCGCCGAACGGCGCGTCGCGCGGGATCGTCACCTCCCAGGAGTCGGCGTGGTCGGCGCTGCGGGCCGCGTTGAGGTGGTCCCAGTCGATGATCACGTTCGCCTTGGCCGGCTCGACGAGCTGCCCGGCCTGCTTGAGCTTGGCGAACAGGTCCACCCCCTGCCTGGCGTCCGGTTTGGCGCCGGCCTTCATGGACGCGGCCATCACGCCGCCGAACGCCGCCGCCGAGCGCAGCGGGTCGCCGTCGAGCGCGACGCGGTAGCCGGGCTTGAGCAGGTCGGCGAAGGAGGCCGGGGCCTTGACCTCGCGCGGGTCGTAGCCGATCGACATGTAGCCGCCGTACGCGCCGTACCAGGCCCCCTTGGGGTCCTTGACGAAGTCGGGCAGGTCCTGCCAGCCCGTCACCTTGTACGGCGCGAACTTGTCGGCCCCGTAGACGGCCATGTCCAGGGTGAGATCGAACACGTCCGGCTTGAGCTGGTCGGCGGCGTCGAGCTCACGCTTGCTGCTGGCGCCCGGCTCCAGCTCGTTGACCTTGATGTCGTACTTGTCGGCGAAGGTGTCGATGATCTCGCCGTAGTTCACCCAGTCGTGCGGCAGGCCGATCACGGTGAGCTGGCCCTCGCGCTTGGCGGCCTCGGCCAGGCGCTCCATCGTGCCGAAGCCCTGCTTCAGCGACGCGGCCCGGACGTTGAGCACCGGAAGGTCCTTGGACCCCTCGGACGTGGACGGCGATGTGGACGCGCCGCATCCGGCGCTGGCGAGAACGGCTGCTACGGCGGCGCAGATACGTACGGTCACACAATGAATACTTACCGTTACTTCGCCCGAGGTCGAGGAGGCGCGACCGGAACGACCTTGGCCGCGACCAGCGATTCCTCGTCGATCTCCACCAAGGTGCCGTCCCGCTTGCGAACGCGCAACACGCCGTCCGTCCAGGATTCGAGCACGCCGACGGCGTCCCGAAAGCCCTCTGGGACGCGCCTTCGAGTGGTGATCCGTGCGCCTATGTCCTGAGTTGTGATCGCGACGACGAGGCGTGCGGCCATGAGTTTGCCACCCTCCGTTTCGGCCAGCTGGCAAGCACGGCAATACTAGGGCGTAGCAAACCGCGGTCAGAGTCATGCCATGGTGCGGAGAAAAAGGAGCTCGAGGTGACCTACGTCATCGCGCAGCCTTGCGTGGACGTCCTGGACAAGGCGTGCATCGAGGAGTGCCCCGTCGATTGCATCTACGAGGGCGAGCGCATGCTTTACATCCACCCCGACGAGTGCGTGGACTGCGGCGCGTGCGAGCCTGTGTGCCCCGTCGAGGCCATCTTCTACGAGGACGACCTTCCCGAGCAGTGGAAGGACTTCTACAAGGCGAACGTGGACTTCTTCGAGGACCTCGGCTCGCCCGGAGGCGCCTCGAAGGTGGGCAAGATCGAGAAGGACCACCCGGTGGTGGCCGCGCTGCCGCCGCAGGGCGAGGACCACTAGCGAGTCGCGTGCGCCGGGGCCGTCCACGTCGGGCGGCCCCCGCGCGCCCGCGTCCGCCGCAGGCGTGTACGGCCCCGAACGACCCTGGAGAACCGTGAACAAGCTGCCCGACTTCCCCTGGGACCGGCTCGAACCGTACAAGGAACGCGCCCTGGCGCACCCCGACGGCATCGTCGACCTCTCGGTCGGCACCCCCGTCGACCCGGTGCCCGAGGCCGTCCAGCAGGCGCTGCGCGATTCGGCGGACAGCCCCGGCTATCCGCTGACCCACGGCACGAAGGCGCTGCGCGAGGCCGCCGCCGGCTGGCTGCGGCGCCGCCACGGCGTTACCGTCGACCAGCAGGACGTCCTGCCGCTGATCGGCTCCAAGGAGTTCGTCGCCTGGCTGCCCACCTACCTCGGCGCCCGGCGGGTGGTCTTCCCCGAGCTGGCCTACCCCACCTACGACGTGGGCGCCCGGCTCGCCGGCGCGACCGCCACCGCCTCCGACAGCACGCTGTCGGTCGGCCCCGAGCACGTCGACCTGCTCTGGATCAACTCCCCGGGCAACCCGACCGGGCGCGTGCTGCCCGCCGAGCACCTGCGCAAGGTGGTCTCCTGGGCGCGCGAGCGCGGCACGGTCGTGGCCTCCGACGAGTGCTACATCGAGCTCGGCTGGGAAGAGCAGCCGGTCTCCATCCTCCATCCCGACGTCTGCGGGGGCTCCCACGAGGGGCTGCTCGCCGTCCACTCGCTCTCCAAGCGCTCCAACCTGGCCGGCTACCGGGCCGGGTTCGTGACGGGCGATCCCGTCCTGGTCAAGCGGCTGCTGGAGACGCGCAAGCACGCCGGCATGCTCATGCCGAAGCCGGTCCAGGACGCGATGACGGTCGCGCTCGGCGACGACGCGCACGCCGAACGCCAGCGCGAGCTGTACTCCGCGCGGCGCGCCGTGCTGCGTCCCGCGCTGGAGCGGGCGGGGTGGACGATCGACCATTCGACCGCCGGTCTGTACCTATGGGCGTCGAATGGGCAGAACGCGTGGGATCAAGTGAGTAAGCTGTCCGAAATCGGGATTTTGGTCGCGCCGGGAGACTTCTACGGATCGGCTGGTGGACGGCACATCCGCGTCGCGATGACCGCCACCGACGAACGCATCAGTGCGGCCGTGCGCCGCCTCCAGTAGGATCGCCCGTCGTAACGCACGGACAAATTGAAAAAAGGCGTCTGCCGAGACAGACCGCGAGTGGAGCGAGCTGACGGATGAGCATGACCTCCATGGTCGTACTCGGGCTGAGCATCGCCACCGTCCTGTTGTTGCTGGGGGCGTTCCTGGCCACCATGCGGCAGGACAGGAGGGGCCGGTCGAGCGCGCCGCCGCCACCGGCCGAGGTCGCTCCGGTCGAGGCCCCGCTGCCGGCGCCGGTCGAGGCCCCCGGGCATGCCGGCACCGACTACGCCGACCCTCGCACGATCCAGGTCGCCGACCGGATCGAGGTGCACGGCTCCCCCTACCGGGTGCTCGGCGCGATGCACGTCTCCTGGCAGGGCCGGCAGTGGATCGAATACCTGCTGCGCGACGTCGCCCGCCGCCGCCTGTGGCTCTCGGTCGAGGTGCGCGAGGGCAAGGCCGCGGGCGAGGCGTCCCATCTTGAGGTGCTGCTGTGGACCGAGGTGCCGACGCAGGGCATGGTCCCGGCCAAGAGCATGCTGATCATGGAGGGCGTGGAGTTCTTCCCGATCCAGCGCGGCACGGCGGCCTTCAGGAGCGAGGGCGAGACCGGCAACCCCGAACGCGGCCTGCTCGACTTCGCCGACTACCACGCCTCCGACGGCCGTCTGCTCTCCTTCGACCGCATCCAGGGCCATGCCTGGAGCGCCAGCTACGCCCAGCCGCTGCCGCCGGGCTCGATCACCATCGTCACCCGCGCCACCTGACGGCCACCGCGGACGCGGGCGGTCAGGACAGCTCGACCTCGCCGTCGCCGGCCTGGCCGCCCTTCTTCCAGCCGTCCGCCTCGACGTCGTTGACCCAGGTCGCGCCGCTGTAGCCGACGCGCCGCAGCTGGTACTTCTCCGCGTACGCCACCGACCAGGACGCCACCAGCCAGCCCCGCTTCTTCGTCGTGATCGCCGGATCGCCGAGCGCCCTGGCCAGCTGCTTGCGCGCCTCGGCGGTCCTGGCCCGCGGCGCGGGCGTCTGCTTGGGCGGCGGATACCAGCAGTGGACGGACTTGGGCACCCGGCCGGTGAAGGCGGCGGCCAGGATCTTGGCGTCCTGCTCGTGCTGCGCGTACGCGTAGCCGCCCGCCGACCGCTGCACCTCCTGGGCCGCCTCGGCCAGCGGCAGCTTGCGGTAGTTCTTGACCTTCACCAGGGCGGCGAAGAACTTGTTGCTGGCGTAGACCGGGTCCATCAGCTGCTTCTTGCGCCCCCAGCCCTGCGACTCGCGCTGCTGGAACACGCCCACCGAGTCGCGGTCGCCCCAGGAGAGGTTGCGCAGCTTCGACTCCTGCAACGCGGTGCCGTACGCGATGACGACGGCCCGCTCGGGCAGGCGGCGGCGGGCCGCGACCGCGGCGATGGTCGCGGAGACCTGCGCCTGCTCCGGATCGAGGGTCAGGACGCCCTCGGGGGTGCGCACCATGCAGTAGGCCTCCGGGAGGACCAGCGGCGTCGCTCGCTTGAGCAGGAGGTAGAGCCCCACGGAGACGCCGACGGCGAGCACCACGACGATGATCGCGATGGTGATGACTCCACGGGAGAAGCGCAGGCGCACCCTGAAGAACCTACCCGGCCGGATAAGCTCCGTGGCCATGAGTCACGTGATGTCCCCGGTGGTGGACGAGCTGTGGGAACGACGCGCGGAGCTGTCCCCGGCCGACGTGGAGGCCCGCATCCAGGTCGTCGGCGCCGTCGACCTGCTGGACAAGGGTGAGGCGAGGGTCGCCCGCCTGGTCGGCGGCGAGGTCGTGGTGGACGAGCGGGCCAAGCGCGCGATCCTGCTCGCCTTCCGGCTGCTGGGCATGGCACGTTCCCAGGTGGGCGACTTCCAGCACCACGACAGGGTGCCGCTCAAGACCTCCTTCGAGGGGGTGCGGGTGGTGCCGGGCGCCATCGCGCGCTGGGGCTCGTACTTGGCGCCGGGGGTGGTGCTGATGCCGTCGTTCACGAACATCGGCGCGTACGTGGACTCGGGCACCATGGTCGACACGTGGGCCACGGTGGGCTCATGCGCCCAGATCGGAAAGAACGTGCACCTGTCCGGCGGAGTGGGCATCGGCGGCGTCCTGGAGCCGCCGGGCGCGGTGCCGGTCGTCGTGGAGGACGACGCGTTCATCGGCAGCCGCTCGATGATCGTCGAGGGTGCGCGGGTGGGCCGGGGCGCGGTGATCGGGGCGGGCACGATCCTGTCCGGCACGATCCCCGTGATCGACGTCCAGACGGGCGAGGAGCTGGCCAGGGGCAGGGTGCCCGACTGGTGCGTGGCGGTCGGCGGCACGCGGCAGAAGGAGTTCCCCGGCGGCACGTTCGGGCTGCCGTGCGTGCTGGTGATCAAGCGTCTGGAGCCGGAACAGCGGCACGACAAGGCGGCACTCAACGAGGTGCTGCGCGAACATGGAGTGAACACCTGATGCTGGACCTGACACAGGACGTACGCGCGCTGACCGCCGCGATCGTGGACATCGAGTCGGTGAGCGGCGACGAGAAGGCCCTGGCCGACGCGGTCGAGCGGGCGCTGTCCGCGCTGCCGCACCTGAAGGTCGACCGCTCCGGCGAGACGATCGTGGCCCGCACCGAGCTCGGCCGGGCCGAGCGGGTGCTGATCGCGGGCCACCTCGACACGGTCCCGGTCGCGGCCAACCTGCCCAGCCGGGTGGAGGGCGACCTGCTCTACGGCTGCGGCACCTCCGACATGAAGGCGGGCGTGGCGGTCGCGCTGAAGCTGGCGGCCACCGTCCCGGCCCCCAACCGCGACGTGACGTACGTCTTCTACGACTGCGAGGAGATCGAGGCCGAGCGCAACGGCCTGACCAGGGTCGCCAGGGACCACCCCGAGTGGCTGGCGGCCGACTTCGCGGTGCTGATGGAGCCGACCGACGGCGTGATCGAGGGCGGCTGCCAGGGCACCCTGCGCGCCGACGTCACCGTGACCGGCAAGCGGGCCCACAGCGCGAGGTCGTGGTTCGGGGTCAACGCCGTCCACGGCATCGAGCCGGTGCTGGCCAGGCTCAACGCCTACGAGGCGCGGCTGCCGGTGGTCGACGGGCTGGAGTACCACGAAGGGCTCAACGCGGTCGCGGTGCGCGGCGGCGTGGCCGGCAACGTCATCCCCGACGAGTGCGTGGTCAGCGTCAACTACCGGTTCGCCCCCGACCTGACGGTCGAGCAGGCCGAGCAGCACGTGCGCGAGGTGTTCGAGGGCTACGAGGTGAGCTTCCTCGACGCGGCGCCCGGGGCGAGGCCCGGCCTGACGCATCCCGTGGCCGCCGCCTTCGCCGCCGCGGTCGGCGGCACCCCGCGCGCCAAGCTGGGCTGGACGGACGTCTCCCGCTTCTCCGCGCTCGGCGTCCCGGCCGTGAACTACGGCCCCGGCGACCCCAACCTGGCGCACCAGCAGGGCGAGTACGTGTCGCTGCCGAAGATCACGGAGAGCGAGCGGGCCCTGCTCAACTGGCTGACAAAATGAAAGTGGCTTTCCTCGCCGGCCATTTGGCGGGGAAAGCCACTTTCAGTCCCGAGCAGCACCCTCGGCAGTTAGACGCAGGGGGGTCGAAATTCGGTTCCCTGCTTTTCCCAAGATTTTTTCGGCGCCTTCATCTGGCCTTCGACCTGGGCGTTCATCCTCGAAGTGTCCGCTTCGGCGGGCGCGGCCGGGGTCGGGAACGGCGCCGCGGGCCGGTACGGAGAGGACTAGCGTGACCACCATGGAACAGAAGCAACGAGCCGAACGCCGTCAGGGGCAGGCGGTCGTGCGCGGGAGTCTCGTCCCCAGCTCCACCCACGACCAGCGGCTGCTCGACCGGCAGGGGCCGTCCGACTGGGTGCACATGGACCCGTGGCGGGTGCTGCGCATCCAGGCCGAGTTCGTGGAGGGGTTCGGCCAGCTCGCCGAGCTGCCCGCGGCGATCACGGTCTTCGGCTCGGCCCGCACCCCCGAGGGCACCCCCGAATACCAGATGGGCCGGCGGCTCGGCCGGGCGCTGGCCGAGTCCGGCTACGCGGTGATCACGGGCGGCGGCCCCGGCGTCATGGAGGCGGCCAACCGGGGCGCCTCCGAGGTCGAGGGCGCGGTCTCGGTCGGGCTCGGCATCGAGCTGCCGTTCGAGCAGCGCATGAACGACTACGTCGACCTCGGCATCGAGTTCCGCTACTTCTTCGTGCGCAAGACGATGTTCGTCAAGTACTCGCGCGGCTTCATCGCCCTTCCCGGCGGCTTCGGCACGCTCGACGAGCTCTTCGAGGCGCTGACGCTGGTCCAGACCCACAAGGTCACCTCGTTCCCGGTCGTGCTGATGGGCTCGGAGTTCTGGGGCGGCCTGCTCGACTGGATCAAGAACACCCTGCTCGGCACCGGCAAGATCGCCGCCCAGGACCTCGACCTGATCTCCGTCACCGACGACCCCGACGAGGCCGTGCGGATCATCGCCGACTCCGACCGGGCCCGCTCCCGCCAGCGGGAGGAGGAGCTGGAGGCCGCCGCCGCCCAGACCGCGGAGCCCCAATAGGCTGTCGGCCCGTGAACATCTGCGTCTTCTGCGCCTCCAGCCTCCGCATCGACAGGAAGTACGTCGACCTGGCCGAAGAGGTGGGCGCCGAGCTCGCCAGGCGTGGTCACACGCTGGTGAGCGGCGGCGCCACGGTCTCGTGCATGGGCGCGGTCACCTCCGCCGCCCGCGCCGCCGGCGGGTTCACGGTCGGCGTGATCCCGCAGGTGCTGGTGGACATCGAGGTGGCCGACACCGACTCCGACGAGCTGATCGTCACCGACGGCATGCGCGAGCGCAAGGCCGTCATGGACGCCCGCTCCGACGCCTTCCTCGTGCTGCCCGGCGGCATCGGCACCCTGGAGGAGCTGTTCGAGATCTGGACGGCGCGGGTGCTCGGCATCCACGACCGCCCGCTGGTGATCCTCGACCCGTGGGGCCTGTACCAGCCGCTGCGGCAGCTCGTCTCCGGCATGCACGCCGAGGGCTTCACCCGGGCCGACGTCTTCGACGCGATCTCCTGGACGACCACGGTCGAGGAGGCGTTCGCCCATCTCGAAGCGCGTCCGCAGCCGGTCCGTCCGAGCGTCGCCGAGCTGGGTGAGGCCACCGGCTGAGCAGTCTGCCCCGATTGCCCGCACTTGTGGTAGATCGCTGAACGTGCTCGTCCATATGAGTACGATGCCAATGTGCTGGTCATACTCGCCATCGCCGCGATCGCCATCCTGGCCTGCGTGGTCCTGGTCTCCCTCGGCAGAGGCGGGGAGCTGACCGAGTTCCCGCCGGACGTCCCGCCGCTCGACCTGCCCGAGGCCGGACAGCTCACGGCGGTCGACTTCATGGCGCTGCAACTGCCGGTCAACCTGGTCGGCTACCACACGCAGAGCGTCGACGAGACCCTGCGCCGGGCCGCCCAGGCCATCAGCGCCCGCGACACCAGGATCGCCGTCCTGGAGCAGCGGGTGTCGGAGCTGCTGTCCAGCCGGCTGCACGCGCGCCAGGAGATCTACGCCACGCCCGGGGCCGGGCTGCGCACCGACCACGAGCCCGAGGCGCCCGCCGCGCCCAGGGAGCTGCCGGAGTCCGGCGACCCGGTCACGTCGAGCGGCGCGACGGTGGAGTGGGCGGGCGAGCCGGAGCTGCGCGACCCGTCGGAGGAGCCGGACTGGCGCCTCCCGGAGCAGGCCGAGCCCAAGACCGACGACCCCGAGAACGACGAGCCCGAGCAGGACGAGCTCGAGAAGGACGACGACGACTCCGTGCGCACGACTCCGGGCAAAGAGGACAAGGACAAGGACGAGCGCCCGTGACCGAACTCATCCGGTGCACCTGGCCGGGCATGGGCGACCCGCTGTACATCACCTACCACGACGAGGAGTGGGGCCGCCCGGTCAAGGGCGACGACGAGGTCTTCGAACGCGTGGCACTGGAGGCGTTCCAGTCGGGCCTGTCGTGGCTGACGATCCTGCGCAAGCGGGAGAACTTCCGCGCCGCCTTCGACGGCTTCTCGACCGTCAAGGTGGCCGCCTACACCGAGCGCGACGTCGAACGGCTGCTCGGCGACGCCGGGATCGTCCGCAACCGGGCCAAGATCGAGGCCGTCATCGGCAACGCCAGGGCCGCGCTCGACCTGCCCGAGGGCCTGTCGGAGCTGGTGTGGCGGTTCGCCGACCCCGACGCGCCGGTGCCCCGGACGATGGCCGACGTGCCCGCCATCACCCCCGGCTCCAAGGCCCTGGCCAAGGAGCTGCGCAAGCACGGCTTCAGGTTCGTCGGCCCGACCACCGCGTACGCGCTGATGCAGGCGATCGGGCTGGTCAACGACCACATCGAGGGCTGCCTGGCCCGCTGAGCGGCCCTGAGCACCGGCCGATCAGCGGCCTCTGAACACCGGCCGCTCCTTGGCAAGGAAGGCGCGGGTGGCGTCCTGGTGGTCGTCGGTGGCCACGCACGCGTCCTGCAGGTCGGCCTCCAGCGCGAGCGAGTCGGCCAGCGAGTGCGTGGCGGAGTGGGCCAGCGCGCGCTTGGTGGCGGCGTAGGCCGTGGTCGGCCCGGCGGCCAGGCGTACGGCCAGCTCGTGAGCGGTCTTCGGCAGGTCGTCGGCGGGCACCACCCGCGTGACCAGCCCCAGGTCGAGCGCGGCGGAGGCGTCGAGCGGCTCGCCGAGCAGCAGCAGCTCGGTCGCGCGGCCCCGGCCGACCAGGCGCTGCAACGTCCAGGACGCGCCGGAGTCGGGGGCCAGCCCGATGCCCGCGAACGCCAGCGCGAACTTGGCCTTGTCGGAGGCGACGCGCAGGTCGCAGGCGAAGGCCAGGGCCGCGCCCGCGCCCGCCGCGACGCCGTTGACCGCCGCCACGACCGGCTTGGGCATGGTGGCGATCAGCTCGACGATCGGGTTGTAGTGCTCGCGCACGGTGTCGGCCAGCCCGCGGCCCGCGGCCAGGTTGGCGGCGTGCTCGCGCAGGTCCTGGCCCGCGCAGAAGGCCCGGCCGGAGCCGGTGAGCAGCACCGCCCTGACCTCGGGGTCGGCCGCCGCCCTGCCGACCGCCGCCAGCAGCGCGGCCTTGACCTCGGCCGTGAGCGAGTTCATCGACTCCGGCCGGTCGAGGGTGACGGTGGCGACGGCGTCGGCCATGTCGTAACGGATCACATGAGCTCCCTGTCGACGAACGCGGCGGCTGCGGGCAGCAGCCTGGTGGCCTCCTGCTCGAAGAACGTGCGGGCCTTCTCGCCCGGCCAGCCCGCGGGCAGCAGCTCGGCCGGCAGCCCGGGGTCGCGGAACAGGAAGTTGCGCCAACCGTGCACCAGTCTGCTCCTGGTGGCGAACACCCGGTCGGGCGGGGCGTCCTCGGGCAGGGTGCTGATCAGCGTGACAGCTTCGGCGTGCCAGTGCTCGTACGCCTCGCCGATGGCCGCCAGGTCCCAGGCCCGCGCCACCAGCTCGCGCGGGTCGCCCTCCAGCGCCGCGTCGAACCGGTCGGCGCGCACGCCCTCGCCGTCCAGCAGGTTGTCCAGCTCGATGGAGGAGCGCGGCCCGATCCACGTCGTCTCCGACAGGCAGGCGTAGCCGAGGAAGGTCAGGTCGGCCCTGATCCGTTCCCGGCGCTGGCGCTCCCTGACCGGCTCGATGACGATCACGTGCCAGCGGCCGTGCCAGGCGAGTGTCCCTGATCGGTAAATTCTCAGCGCTGCCTCATCCAGGCGCCTGACACATTTCGGCGTGAGCCCGTAGCCGGCTCCCTGGGGCAGCCGCAGCGGACGCAACCAGCCCTGCCGGACCATCCGCGAGACCGCCGTGCGGACGGCCGGAGCGGCGATTTCCAGGGGGTTCATGAGCCGTACGAGCGCGGCCACGGTCGCCTGCCCACCGCGCGAACGCAGGTGGTCTCCGTACAGGTCGAAGAGAGCGGCGCGAGCGTGCACGAAGTCCAGTTTGGACGCCATCGCCTGGCTCGACAACGCATTCTGGGAGGAGATCGTTACCCATGAGGGCTCTCGATGCGGGAGAATAGGACATCACAGAAGACGTGAATGCGCCGACCACCCCCTCGGGCGGTCGGAAATCGCGGGCCGCGGGAGCCCAAGGCAGGAAGGGATGCACGCATGGCGGCGATGAAGCCGCGGACCGGCGATGGTCCGCTCGAGGTCACCAAGGAAGGGCGCGGCATAGTCATGCGGGTCCCTCTCGAAGGTGGCGGCCGGCTCGTCGTGGAGATCTCCGCCGACGAGGCAAAGGCGCTCGGCGAGGCGTTGAAGAACGTCGTCGGCTGAGCGCTCCCGAGACAACCTGATCCTCCGACCCTGGCGTAAGTCCGGCGCCAGGGTCGCTGACGTTTGGAGGGTTCCGTGCCCATCGAGACCACCGTCTCCGCGGTCGCCGAGGTTCCTGAGGGCGCCGAGCTGCTGGCCGTGCCCTACGCCGCCGACCTGCGTCCCGCTGTCGAGCCGTACGTCGAGCTGCACCTTCCGGTCGCCGACCTGCTGGCCCACTACGAGGCCAAGGGCGAGGCGGGCGAGATCGTCGAGGTCCCGGTGGCGCGGGCGGGTGGAATCGGGCGCGTGCTCCTGTATGGAGTCGGCGACGGCTCGCCGCGGGCGTTGCGCAGAGCCGGCGCGGCGCTGGCGCGCAAGGTCAAGGGCCGCGACACGCTGACCGTGGTGCCGCCCGAGGGCGACGTCGCGGCGTTCGCCGAGGCCGCGCTGCTGGCCGGATACACCTTCAAGATCGGCAAAGAGGGCCGGAAGGGCGTGCGGGCGATCGAGTTCGCCGGCGCCGACGCGGAGCCGCTGCGCCGGGCCGAGGTCGTGGCGGAGGCCGTCGCGCTGGCCCGCGACCTGGCCAACATGCCCTCCTCGGTCAAGCATCCCGCCTGGCTCGCCGAGCGCGCCGCCGAGCAGGGCCTGCCGGTGCGGGTGTGGGACGAGGAGCAGCTCCAGGCCGAGGGGTTCGGCGGCATCCTGGCCGTCGGGCGCGGCTCGGTCCGGCCGCCCCGGCTGATCCAGCTCTCCTACGTCCCCGAGCAGCCGGCCGAGCGGCACGTCGTGCTGGTGGGCAAGGGCATCACGTTCGACTCGGGCGGTCTGTCGCTCAAGCCGACCGAGAACATGAAGACCCAGAAGACCGACATGGCGGGCGGCGCGGTGGTGATCGCCGTGCTGGCCGCGCTGGCCCGGCTGGGCGCCCCCGTACGCGTGACGGGCCTGATCGCCGCCGCCGAGAACATGCCGTCCGGCACCGCCCAGCGTCCCAGCGACGTCATCAGGCACTACGGCGGCCGCACGGTCGAGGTGCTGAACACCGACGCCGAGGGCCGGCTCGTGCTGGCCGACGCGCTGGCCTACGCCGACGCCGAGCTCGACCCCGACGCGGTCGTGGACATCGCCACCCTCACCGGGGCCATCTCCGTGGCGCTCGGCCGCAACGTCGGCGCCGTCTACGCCTCCGACGAAGACCTGGCCGCCCAGCTGCTGGCCGCCGGTCAGGCCAGCGACGACCGGCTCTGGCGCATGCCGCTGATCGACGACTACGCCCCGGCCCTGGAGTCGTCGATCGCCGACCTGGCCAACGTCGAGAGCGGCTCCCGCTACGGCGCCGGGTCCATCACGGCGGCGCTGTTCCTGCGGGAGTTCGCGGGCAAGCGCCCGTGGGCGCACCTCGACATCGCCGGGGTCGGCCGCAGCACGGTCGACGAGGGCACCCTGACCAAGGGCGCGACCGGGTTCGGCGTGCGCGTGCTGCTGGAGTGGCTGACCCGGGGCTGACCCGGGCGGCTCGGGCTAGTCGGCGATCTTCACGGCGGCCAGCAGGCCGTCGCCCAGGGGCATGAGCACCGACCGCAGCCGGTCGTCGCCCTGCACCAGCTTGCCCAGCTCGCGCAGCGAGACCGTGTCGGGGTCGCGCTGCGTGGGGTCGGCCACCCGGTCGTGCCACAGGGCGTTGTCGAAGGCCACCACGCCGCCGACGCGCAGCAGGCGCACCGCCTCGGCCAGGTAGTCGACGTACTCCTGCTTGGCGCCGTCGGCGAAGACCATGTCGTAGCCGCCGTCGGAGAGCCGGGGCAGCACGTCGAGCGCCCGGCCTGAGATCAGCCGCACCCGCCCGCCGGAGAAGCCCGCCTCCGCGAACGCCTGCCGGGCCAGCCGCTGGTGCTCGGGCTCGACGTCGACGCTGGTCAGCGTGCCGTCGCCGCGCATGCCGCGCAGCAGCCACAACCCCGAGACGCCGCAGCCGGTGCCGATCTCGACGACCGACTTGGCGTTGACGACGGTGGCCAGGAAGCAGAGCGCCGCCCCGCCCCCGGGAAGGATGGGCACCGCACCCATCTCCAGCCCGCGCTGACGCGCCGCGTGCAGGATCTCATCCTCGTGATGGAACTGCTCCGCATAGGCCAGAGTGGCCTCCACCGGACTGGTCATCGGCCTCCTCCCCCCACTTTCGTGCGATTGGTCACCGATCGCAGCCTAGGGGAGTCACGCCTGCACGGGAACTCAGGACGGTCCGAAGGCGTTGCAGGTTTAAACGGGCTTTGCCGGTCCGGAAGGCAGGCAGTGCGCACGAAGGGACGAAACCAGGCACTATGACGGTAGCGGTGGTCCCAGAGAGAGGAGTGCTGGTGGACGAAAGCGACCACCAGGCGGATACTCCCGTGTCGTCTGATTGGACGCCTCCCACATGGGAGGAAGTGGTGCGGACTCACTCCGCACGCGTGTACCGGCTGGCGTACCGGCTTACCGGCAATGTCCACGATGCCGAAGACCTCACGCAGGAGGTCTTCGTCAGGGTCTTCAGGTCGCTGTCGAGCTACACCCCCGGCACGTTCGAGGGCTGGCTGCACCGGATCACGACGAACCTGTTCCTCGACATGGCGCGGCGCAAGCAGCGCATCCGGTTCGAGGGGCTGGCCGACGACGCCGCCGAGCGGCTGCGCGGCCGTGAGCCGTCGCCGGCGCAGGCGTTCGACGACGCCCACCTGGAGCCCGATATCCAAGCCGCCCTCGACGCGCTCGCCCCCGAGTTCCGGGCCGCGATCGTGCTGTGTGACATCGAGGGCCTGTCCTACGAGGAGATCGCGGCCACGCTCGGCGTCAAGCTGGGTACGGTCCGAAGCCGTATTCACCGTGGCCGGGCGCAGTTGCGGGAGGCGCTCGACCATCGAGCCCCCCGTACTACCCAACTCCCCCCGACCGTGATCAGTGGGGAGGAAGTCTGATATGGCTCATCTAGGAGAACGCGTTTCGGCGCTCGTCGACGGAGAGCTGAACCACACCGAGCGCGATCGCGCGCTCGCCCACCTGACCTTCTGTGCTGACTGCCGGCGGGAGGTCGAGTCGATGCGGGCGCTGAAGTCGCGCCTGCGCTCGCTCGACGGCCCGGCGATGCCGGCCGATCTGACCATGTCGCTGCTGCGCATGGCGGAGCCGGGCGGGCCGCTGCCGCCGAGGGAGCGCCCTTTTCCTACCCGTACGTTCGGGGGGGTGCCCATTCCTGGGCCCCACAGCATCGCGCCCCTGGACAACCGCCCGCGCCGGGACGCCACCGCTGGGGCCTCGGGCCCTGGGCGGGGCGGTAGGCGACGCGGGGCCTACGTCGCGGTGGGCGTGGTGTCCGCCGCCGTCGCACTCGGCACCTTCTTCGCGGTCTCGGGCACAGGGCCCCAGACCTCGCCGCCGCCGGTCGAGCTCTGGCGGGTCCAGCACTCACCGGCCACCAGCGCGCCGCCCACCGCCACGCCTTGAACCGGGGGCTCGCCTGGGATACTCGGGTGGCGTAGTCGACGATGCCAGGGGCATACGATCTGGGTTCGGGATTTGTCGCAAACAAAGCCTTTTATGACCCTCGTATGCCGCCAGAGCAAAGATTGCGGTGGCCGAGCAAGGAGTGGTGAGACGTAGATGACCGACGAGACGCGCCCGGGCGAAGGACGCACGACGTCGGACTTCCCCGAGCCACAGGGGCGGCCGGAGTTCCTGCCCGCCGACGAGCCGGGCGAGCAGGCGGACCGCCGGTCCGACCCGCCCGCCTCGTTCGGCGCGTCCTGGGGCGACCCGTCGGGCCGCCCCGACACCCCGGGCGTGTCACCGTACGAGCCGCCGGGCCGTTCCGACAGTCCGGCGTCGGCCTACGAGCCGCCGAGTCGTTCGGAGAGCCCGGCGTCGCCGTACGAGCCGCCGGGCCGTTCCGATGGTGTGCCGCCGCAGGACGGGGGCACGCGGGCGTACGAGGGCCCGTCGTTCGAGAGCCCCGCCGGGCCGCGGGGGTTCGAGAGCCCGTTCGAGAGCCCTGGCGGCACGCGGGCCTACGACACCCCGTCCTTCGGGCCGGCGGAGACCGGGCCGCGGCCGATGCAGCCGCCGCCCTTCATGGGCGCGTACGGCGGCAACCACCCGCCGCCGCCGCGGCAGGCCCTGGGCATGGGCCCGGGGTGGGCGCCGCCGCCGCAGGGCGGGCCCGGCGCGGGCGCGCTGCCCAGGCGCGGACTCAACGCCGGCGCGCTGATCGCGATCGCCGTGGCCATCGCGCTGGTGGCCTCCGTGCTCGGCAGCCTCGGCACGTACCTGCTGACCAGGTCGGGCAGCAGCGGCACCGACCCGTCCTACAGCCTCGGCCCGGCCCCGACGGGCGCGACCAACAGGGCGCCCGACTCGGTGGCCGGCGTGGCCGCGCGGGTCCTGCCCAGCGTGGTCTCGCTGGAGGTCGGCAACGGCACCAACACCGAGGGCGCCTCCGGCTCCGGATTCCTGATCAAGAACGGCTACGTGGTGACCAACAACCACGTGGTCGCCATGGCCGCCAAGGGCGGCGAGATCAAGATCATGTTCAACAACCGCAAGACCACCGCGGGCCGCATCGTCGGCCGCGACCCGGGCTCCGACCTGGCCGTGGTCAAGCCCGAGGAGACCTTCGGCACGCCGGAGATCACCCTCGGCAACTCCGACCAGGTCGTGGTGGGCGACCCGGTGATCGCCATCGGCTCGCCGCTCGGTCTCAGCGGCACGGTCACCACGGGCATCGTCAGCTCGCTCAACCGTCCGGTCATCGCCGGCGACGAGACGGGCGCCGCCACCGAGGAGCCCGCCTACATCAGCGCCATCCAGACCGACGCCGCCATCAACCCCGGCAACTCCGGCGGCCCGCTGGTCAACGGCCGGGGCGAGGTGGTCGGGGTGAACTCGGCCATCGCCACCCTCAGCCGTTCGGTGAACAGCCAGAGCGGCAGCATCGGCCTGGGCTTCGCGATCCCGGTGAACCAGACGCGGCGGGTGGCCGAGGAGCTGATCACCACGGGCAAGGCCAAGCGTCCCAAGATCGGCATCGTGCTGGACAAGGACTACAAGGGCCAGGGCGTGCGCATCGCCTCCGAGCCCGCCGAGGGCCGCCAGCCGGTCGACGCCAACGGCCCCGCCGACAAGGCCGGGCTGAAGGCGGGCGACGTCATCCTGGAGGTCGACGGGCTGGCGCTGCAGGACGGCAACGAGCTGATCGCCCTCATCCGCAGCAAGGCGCCGGGCGCCAAGATCACCATCAAGTACCAGCGCGCCGGAGCGGAACGCACCGCCACCCTCACCGTCGTCGCCGACGATCAGCCGGCTCCCACCCCGTCCTGAGTGATATGACCCATGGGGGACGGTTCACCCACGGGCTGGAGCCTTTAGTCTGTGGAGAGGATTGTGGACTGCGGGTAGGAGCGTACGGTGTTCGGACTCGGGTGGATGGAGGTCGGAGCGCTGATCGTCATCGCGCTCCTGGTCTTCGGTCCTGACAAGTTGCCGCAGGCCGCCTCGCAGGCGGGCAAGACGCTGCGCAACCTGCGGCGCATGGCCAACAACGCGCGCGACGACCTGCGGGCGGGCCTCGGGCCGGAGTTCCAGAACTTCGACCCCGCCGACCTCAACCCGAAGAACTTCGTCCGCAAGCACCTCCTCGACGAGCTGGAGGACGACTGGAACGGCCGGCCCAAAGACCTGGAGCCGGCCGCCGTCGCGTCCTACGACGCCGCTGAGCCGCCGTCGGAGCTCGCCTATGGCGAGCTGCCCCCCTACGACTCCGAGGCCACCTGACGCACCCTGCAGACGCGCGACGGGCCCGCCCAGCTTCCGCTGGGCGGGCCCGTCTTCGTATGAGCGGGTCAGGAACGGTTGGGCGCGAGGCCGAGCTGCATGCCCTTGATGCTGGAGGAGCGCTTGCTCAGACCGGCGGCGATCTTCCGCAGCTCCGCGGCGGCGGGCGAGTCGGGGTCGGTCAGCACCAGCGGCTTGCCCTCGTCGCCGCCCTCGCGCAGGCGCAGGTCGATCGGCACCTGGCCGAGCAGCGGGACGCGGGCGCCCAGCGTGCGGGTCAGGGCGTCGGCGACGGTCTGGCCGCCGCCCTCGCCGAACACGGCCACGCGCTCGTCGCAGTGGGGGCAGGGCAGCCAGGACATGTTCTCGATGACGCCGGCGATCTGCTGGTGGGTCTGGGCGGCGATCGAGCCGGCCCGCTCGGCCACCTCGGCGGCGGCCTGCTGGGGCGTGGTCACGACCAGGATCTCCGCCGACGGGAGCCGCTGCGCCACCGAGATGGCGATGTCGCCGGTGCCCGGCGGCAGGTCGAGCAGCAGGACGTCGAGGTCGCCCCAGTAGACGTCGGCCAGGAACTGGTGGAGCGCCCGGTCGAGCATCGGGCCGCGCCACACGACCGGCGAGTTGCCCTCGGGCTTGAACATGCCGACGGAGATGACCTTGATGTCGTGCGCCGACGGCGGCATGATCATGTCCTCGACCTTGGTGGGACGCTCGGCGGCGCCCAGCATGCGAGGAATGCTGTGACCGTAGATGTCGGCGTCGACGATGCCGACCTTGAGGCCGTTGGACGCCATCGCGGCGGCCAGGTTGACCGTGACCGACGACTTGCCCACGCCGCCCTTGCCGCTCGCGACGGCGAAGACGCGGGTGAGCGAGCCGGGCTGGTTGAAGGGGATCTCCTTCTCCGGGCCCCGGTCGCCCCGCAGCTTGGTCTGCAGGGTCTTGCGCTGCTCGGCGCTCATGACGTCGAGCTCGATCTGGACGTCCGTCACGCCGCCGACCTTGCCGACCGCCGTCTTCACGTCGCGGGTGATGGTGTCCTTCATCGGACAGCCTGACACGGTGAGGTAGACGCCCACCCGGACCGCGCCGTCGGGGGCGATCTCGATGTTCTTGACCATGTCGAGGTCCGTGATCGGGCGACGGATCTCGGGGTCGATGACGGTGGCGAGGGCGGCCGTCACCTGTTCCTGGGTTGGTGCCATCGAAGTCTCGGCACGAGGGAGTGCCGTCCCTCCTTAGTCGGTCTATGTGTGACAGGCGCTGAAAGCCAGTGAGAAATGCCCCTTCATGGTATGAACCAGGGGCGCCGCTCAGTTAATCCGCGCTGTTAGGTGTCTGTGCAACAACGTCTAAGGTTACTGCGTGACTCTGCTGCGCGACGAGGGGCTCACCGCCGAGGAACTGGCGGTCTGGCGGATGTTGCAGCGGGCCCAGGTGCGCATCGCCCGCCGCCTGGAGGCCGAGCTGCTGGTGGCCCACGACCTGCCGCTGGCCTCGTACGAGGTGCTGGCGCAGCTCGCCGAGGCGCCGGGGCGGCGGCTGCGCATGAACGACCTGGCCGATCGCGTGCTGCTCTCGCGCAGCGGGCTGACCAGGCTGATCGACCGGTTGCAGCGCCACGGGCTGGTCGGGCGGGAGGCGTGCTCCGACGACGCCCGCGGGCTGTTCGCGGTGCTGACCGAGCCGGGCGCCGCGCGGCTGGCCGAGGCCACGCCGACGTACCTGCGCGGGGTCAAGAACCAGTTCCTCGACCTGCTGGACGCGGGCGACCTCGGCGAGGTGCGGGCGCTGCTGGCCAGGCTCGACGTCACTGACGTTTGTTGAGCTCCTCCAGCAGCCGGCCGAGCTCGGCGCGCAGGTAGTCGCGGGTGGCGACCTCGTTGAGCGCCAGGCGCAGGCCGGCGATCTCGCGGGTGAGGTACTCGATCTCGGCCTGGTTGCGGTCGGCGGCCTCGCGGTCCTGCTCGTACTGGATGCGGTCGCGGTCGTCCTGGCGGTTCTGGGCGAGCAGGATGAGCGGCGCGGCGTAGCTGGCCTGGAGCGACAACATCAGCGTGAGGAAGATGAACGGGTACGGGTCCCACTTGAGCGCCGGGGGAGCGGCGATGTTCCAGATCACCCAGATCGCCACGAACACCGTCATGTAGACGATGAAGCGGGCCGTGCCGAGGAAGCGGGCGATGCGCTCCGAGAGGCGGCCGAACGCCTCGGGGTCGTAGTGCGGGCGCAGCGATCGGCGCAGCGCCCGCGGCTGGTCGAGCCGGTCAGTGGTCACGGTGGTCCCCCTCGCGCCAGTCGTCGGGAAGCAGGTGGTCGAGGACGTCGTCGACGGTCACCGCGCCGACCAGCCTGCCCAGCTCGTCCACGACCGGGGCGGCGACCAGGTTGTAGTTGGCCAGGAAGGCGTGGACCTGGCGCAGGGTGAAGTCGGGCCTGATCGGGTCGAGCGAGGGGTCGAGCACGCGGCCCAGCAGCGTCGAGGGCGGCTCGCGCAGCAGCCGCTGGAAGTGCGAGACCCCCAGGTACGTGCCGGTGGGCGTCTCGGTGGGCGGCCTGGTCACGTAGACCTGGGCGGCGACGGCGGGCGGCAGGTCCTGCTGGCGGATGTGGGCCAGCGCCTCGGCCACCGTCGCGTTGGGCGGCAGGACCACCGGCTCGCTGGTCATCACGCCGCCCGCGGTGTCGTCGGCGTAGGTCAGCAGCCGCCGCACCGGGGCCGCCTCGCCGGGCTCCATGAGCGCCAGCAGCCTGGCCGCCTGGTCCTCGGGCAGGTCGTGCAGCAGGTCGGCGGCGTCGTCGGGGCTCATCTCCTCCAGGACGTCGGCGGCCCGCTCGGGTTCGAGGGTGCCGAGGATGCCGATCTGGTCGTCGGGCGGCAGCTCCTCCAGCACGTCGGCCAGGCGGTCGTCGGCGAGCTCGCGGGCGATCTCGATGCGCCGCTTGCTGGGCAGCTCGTGCAGGGCGCTGGCCATGTCGGCGGCGCGCAGCGACTCGAACGCGGCGATCAGCCCGGCCGCGCCCTGGTCCTTCTGCAGGGTGTCGAAGCCGGACACCTCGGTCCAGTCGACCGTCCTGGGCTCGCGCCGGCGGCCCTTGAAGAGCGCGACCTTGGTGATCTCCCACCGGGACGGCAGGGTCTCCTCCATGGCGACGTCGTAGACGGTCATGGGCTCGTCGCCGACGCGCACGGACAGGTCGAGCACCTCGCCGATGACCAGGGTCTCCGAGGCGCGCTGCTCGAACCTGCGCATGTTCAGCCGCCCGGTGAAGACGACCGCGCCCGCCTCGATGCGGCGCACGCGGGTGATCGGCAGGAACACCCGGCGGCGCGGCTGCACCTCGACGACCATGCCGTGCACCTGGGGGTTGCCGGTGATGCGCAGGCCCACGACCACGTCGCGGACCCGGCCGATCTGATCGCCCGTGGGGTCGAAGACGGGGGTCCCCGCCAGCCGGGCCACGAAGATCTTCACGTGGGCCAGGCTAACAGTGAGACGCCGTTGCGCCCCGGTTGCCTGGCATGTCAGTATCAAACGCATTTAACGCTGATTACTGGGCACTAGGGGTAGACCATGAGGCTGGCGGGGCTCGCACTGGCATTCGTGTCGTCGTGTTGTTTCGCGTTCTCCGGGCCGATGGCCAAGTACCTCATCACCGCCGGGCTGGCGCCGGTCGAGGCCGTCTGGACCCGGATGGCGGGCGCCGGGCTGCTGCTGGTCGCGGTGCTGGCGGTGGTCAAGCCGCGGGCCCTGCGCATCCCGCGGGCCCGGCTGCCGTTCCTCGGGCTCTACACCGTGATGGCCGTCGCGGGCGTGCAGTCGCTCTACTTCGTCGCCATCACCCGGCTGCCGGTGGGGATCGCGCTGCTGCTGGAGTTCATGGCGCCGGTGATGGTGGTGGCCTGGGTCAGGCTCGTCCGCAAGGTACGCCTGGCCGGGGCCGCGTACGTCGGCGCGGTGATCGCGTTCGTCGGCCTGGCGATCGTCGTCGAGGCGTGGCAGGGCATGCGCCTGGACGCGTTCGGCCTGCTCCTCGGCCTGCTGGCCGGGGCGTGCTGCGCCGGTTACTTCCTGATGGGCGACAGCATGGGCCCCGACATCGACCTGCTCGGCCTGGTCGCGTGGGGCATGGTCGGCTCGGCCGTCGTGCTCGTCCCCTTCGCGCAGCCCTGGGACATCCCCTGGGAGGCTTTCACGGTCTCCGTCGCCCCGCAGGGCGGCACGACGCTGCCGGTGCTGGGGGCGTACCTGTGGCTGGTGCTGGTGGCGACCGCGCTGGCGTACATCCTCAGCATGAACATGGTGCGGCGGCTGTCGGCGGCGGTGGGGGCGACGGTCGCCTCGCTGGAGGTCATCGGCGGCGCGGTGGTCGCGTGGGCGCTGGTCGGCGAGACGCTGGGGGTGTTCCAGATCGTCGGCGGGCTGATCGTGCTCGGCGGCGCGCTGCTCGCCCAGACCGCCACCTCGGGCGGCGAACCGGCCCCCGCCCCGGACCGGCCGGCCGAGATCACCGCCCAGGTGTGAGCCCGGCCGCCGCGGCCCGGGCGCGGCCGAGGGTCAGCGTTCCGGTGTGAGGCGCAGGACGGTCGAGTCGCGGGCCCAGCGCTCGGTCAGGTGCTCGCTGTCGGGGGCGTTGAGCCGCTCCTTGGCCAATACCGCCACGGCGTCGGCCGCCGCGGCCTGGTCGACGACCGAGACCGCCGCGTCGAACTCCACCAGCCGCGCGCCGTTGTCCTTGCTGCGCAGCGTCACCCGCACCCGGTCGAGCGCGCCGAGCCCCGGCAGGTCCTGCTCGCCGCCGCCGGTCACGAGGTAGATGGCGCCGTCGTGCCAGGCGTGCCAGGCCAGGCGCGGGCGGTCGAGGGCGAGCCAGAGGATGCCGGACTTCTTGGCGCCCTCCTCGATGGCCGCGATGTCGTCGCTCACGATCAGACTGTAACCCCCGAACCGCTCGGGGCCCGCGCGCGTTTCATCGGTATGCGGTCGTTCATCCTCGTGCTCCTCCTCGTCGCGGGCTGCGGCGCCGCCGGTCCGGAACCGCCGTCCGGGTGCGCGGCCTCCGCCCGTACGGGCCCGCTGGACACGCGCGTCCTGCGGCAGGTCGTGTACGACTACCCGGCGTCCCCGACGCCCGAGGCGCTCGCCGGGAAGGTGGAGACCGTCGTCACCGGCCACGTGACGGGCTGGGTCGCCGGGCCCGTGGTCGAGGAGGGCATCCTGGGGGACCGCACCCATCACGTCCTCATGCGCACCCAGGTCGGCGAGCGGCTCAAGGCCGCCGCAGCGGACGTCGCGGACGTCGCCTTCTACCAAGGGGCGGCGGTGGACGACGCGGGCACGCCGGTCCACAGCGTGGCCGACTTCGCCCGCGCGGTGCCCCCGGGCACCCGGGTGCTGCTGTTCATGAACCGTGCCAGACCGACCGGCAAGGTCGTCGAGGGACGTGCGGTCGCCTGGTCGACGCCCCCGCAGGGCGTGATCCTGCACGAGGTGACCGACGATCCCGGCGGCCGGGCCGTCGGCGGCAGGGACGAGATCTTCTCCTCGACCGGCTGGAACCAGCCGTGCGGCATCGACGGCCTGATCGCCCGCCTGCGCGCCCACGGAGTCACCGGCTGAACACTTTGCCCTTTTCTGGTGTCCGCCGGGTGCTCTGTCGGGGAGAACCGCATTCATGGGGATCGTCTCTCGCGGCTTCGCCGGAAAACACTTCCGGCGGCCGCGGCCGGAGCTGGCCGGGCGGGTGCCGCCGGGGCAGTACCTGGCCGAGGGCTTCCCGGTGCTCACCGCGGGGGCGACGCAGCACATCCGGACCGAGCGCTGGTCGTTCACCGTCAGAGGCGGCGCGGGCGAGCCCACCTGGACGTGGACGGACCTGCTGTCGCTGCCCGCCGAGCAGATCACCGTGGACATCCACTGCGTCACCCACTGGAGCAAGCTCGACACCACCTGGACGGGCGTGTCCCTCGACCGGCTGCTGACCGGCGCCGACCGGGCGGCCGGGTACGCCCTGGCCGTCAGCTACGGCGGCTACGCCACCAACCTGCCGGTCGAGGAGATCGTGGACGGCAAGGCGTGGCTGGTCTACGCCTACGAGGGCGCGCCGATCCCGCCCGAGCACGGCGGCCCGGTGCGGATGCTGGTGCCCGCCCACTACCTGTGGAAGAGCGCCAAGTGGATCCACGAGCTGTGGCTCATGGACGAGGACCGCCCAGGCTTCTGGGAGCGGTCCGGCTATCACAACTTCGGGGACCCATGGCGGGAACAGCGGTACTACGACGACTGACCTGGCAGCCGGCCACGATCGCCGAGGTCGTCCCGGAGACCGACCAGACGCGTACGTTGCTGCTCGACGTGCCCGGCTGGCCGGGTCACCGCGCCGGTCAGCACGTGGACGTGCGGCTGACGGCCGACGACGGCTACCAGGCGACCCGGGCGTACTCGCTGGCCGGCGCGCCCGGCGAGCGGCCCTCGATCACCGTGGTCAGGGTGGCGGGCGGCGAGGTGTCGCCGTACCTGGTGGAGGTGGCCGAGGCCGGCGACCAGGTGGAGGTGCGCGGCCCGATCGGCGGCTACTTCGTGTGGGAGCCCATGCCGGAGCGGCGGCCGCTGCTGCTGGTCGCGGGCGGGTCCGGCGTGGTGCCGCTGCGCTCGATGCTGCGCCACCGCGCCCGGCTGGGCGACGGCACCCCGGTACGGCTGGTCTACTCCGTACGCGACCCCGGCCAGGTGATCTACCGCGACGAGCTGGAGTCCGCCGGCGCCGAGGTGACCTTCGTCTACACCCGCTCGGCCCCCACCGACTGGCCCGAGCCCGTGGGCCGGGTGGACCGCTCGCAACTGGTCCGGCTGGCCTGGCCGCCCGCCCACGAGCCGCTGGCCTACGTCTGCGGCCCGACCGCGTTCGTCGAGCACGTCGCCGCGATCCTCACCGCCCTGGGCTACCCGCCCACCGACATCCGCACCGAGCGGTACGGCTAGGAGAGACACCATGCAACAACCCGTGGACGGCAACGCCGCGGCAGGCCCGCTGGCCCAGTTCTTCGGCCGGGACATGACGGCCGCCCAGGGCGTCTGCGCGCAGTGCGGCATGAACGGCCCGCTGGGGGAGGCCACCGTGTACGGCCCCGCCCCCGGCACCGTGCTGCGCTGCCCGAACTGCGACAACGTGCTCATGACCCTCGTGGAGGCGCCGGGCCGGATGATGGCCGCGATGCCGGGCCTCGGCCTGCTGGAGACGCCCGTGCAGGGAGGTGGCTGACCGTGGCCGTCGTCTCGAAGGGCTTCAAGGGACGCGGCGGGCACGACGACCGCCTGCCGCCCGGCCAGTACCTCACGCCCGGCTTCCCCGTCCTGTCCGCGGGCCCGACGCCCCGGGTGGACACCGCCGGCTGGACGTTCACCCTGGTCACCGAGGCCGGCCGGGAACGCGTCTGGACCTGGGACGAGCTGCTCGACCTGCCCCAGAGCGCCCCGCACACCGACCTCCACTGCGTCACCGGCTGGTCGAAGTTCGACACCGACTGGCAGGGCGTGTCGCTCGACGTCCTGCTCGACGACGTGGACACGCGGGCGGAGTTCGCGGAGGCGTACTGCCACGGCGGCTACACGACCAACCTGCCGCTCGCCGACCTGCGCGACGGCAGGGCGTGGATCGTCCACACCTTCGACGGCGACCCGCTGCCCGCCGAGCACGGCGGCCCGGCCCGGCTGCTGGTCCCGCACCTGTACCTCTGGAAGTCCGCCAAATGGGTCAAGGGCCTGCGCCTGCTCGACCGCGACCGGCCCGGCTTCTGGGAACGGGCCGGGTACCACAACTACGGCGACCCGTGGCGCGAGCAGCGCTACTGGAACAGCTGATCGTGCCCATAGACGGGGGACGCCTGCCGCGGGCCGCCCCGCAGCCGTTAGCGTGGGCGCATGCGCTCACGTCGTTCCGTGCTCTCCGTGCCGGGCAGCAACCCCCGCTTCCTGGAGAAGGCCCAGACCCTGCCCGCCGACGAGGTCTTCCTCGACCTTGAGGACTCCGTCGCGCCGCTGGCCAAGGACGAGGCCCGCAAGAACGTCGTGACCGCGCTGCGCGAGGGCGACTGGACCGGCAGGACCCGCGCGGTCAGGGTCAACGACCTGACCACGATGTGGACGTACCGGGACGTGATCGAGGTCGTGGAGGGCGCCGGGGAGTTCCTCGACTGCCTGATCCTGCCCAAGGTCCAGGACCCGACCGAGGTCGTCTGGCTCGACACCCTGCTGACCCAGATCGAGCGGTCGATGGGCTACGAGGTGGGCCGCATCGGCATCGAGGCCCAGATCGAGAACGCCCGCGGCCTGGTCAACGTCGACGCCATCGCCGGGTCGTCCAGGAGGCTGGAGGCCCTGGTGTTCGGGCCGGCCGACTTCATGGCCTCGATCAACATGCGCACCCTCGTGGTCGGCGAGCAGCCGCCCGGCTACGAGGAGGGCGACGCCTACCACTACATCCTCATGCGCCTGCTGATGGCCGCCAGGATGCACGACCTCCAGGTGATCGACGGCCCCTACCTGCAGATCAAGGACGTCGAGGGCTACCGCCGGATCGCCCGCCGGGCCGCCGCGCTCGGGTTCGACGGCAAGTGGGTGCTGCACCCCCTGCAGGTGGAGGCGGCCAACGAGGTGTTCTCGCCGAGCCAGGACGACTACGACCACGCCGAGCTGATCCTGGAGGCGTACGAGCACTACACCACCGTGGAGCGGCGCGGCGCGGTCATGCTGGGCGACGAGATGATCGACGAGGCGTCCCGCAAGATGGCGCTCGTCGTCGCCGCCAAGGGCAGGGCGGCCGGTCTGGCGAGGACGAAGTCGTTCACACCTTGACGCCCACCGCGGTGAAGAACCACAACGACGAGGTCAGCCAGAGCCCGACCAGCGCCGTGAACGCCAGCCCGCCGAGCAGCGGCAACGTCCAGCCCGGCGCGTCGCGCTTGGGCAGCGCCAGCATCTTCGCCGTGAACACGCCGTAGAAGAAGCAGCCGAGCAGCGAGTGGGCCAGCACGCGCGGCACGTCGAACTGCAGGCCCAGGGCGTACAGGCAGTGGAAGGCGACGGGGATCGTGAGGAGGAAGGCCAGCCGCCCCGACCAGCGGTGGACGCCGTCCGGCAGCTCGATCCCCAGCCTTCCCCACATCGACAGCGCCGAGACCACCTGGACGATCGCCAGCGCGAACGCCCCGGTCGTCAGCCACGCCTTCATCGGCAGCGCGCCGGAGAACCCGGCCGGGCCGATCGCGAACCCCGTGGGCGTGTGCGCCCGGCCGTACACGCCGAGCCCCAGCGCCACCAGGCCGCCGACCAGCAGCGGCATCAGGAGCACGGCGGCCGTGCGGCGCGAGGGCCGGTGCGAGGGCCGGTGGACGGCGGTCATTGCATCTCCTCGATGAAGCCGTCCACGTCCTTCGGCAGGACGGTGGCGCCGGCGACGGTCACGGGGGTGGTGGGCCGCCCGGCGTCCAGCCGGGGGATCTCCACCTGGTCCTGGCCCAGGAACGCGGCGCCGACCTGGTCGTAGCCGCCGCCGGGGCGCGGGACGCGGATCCAGCCTGCCCGCAGCTTCGCGCCTCTGACCTGCGCGGTCGCCCGGTACAACCCGGACGGCCGGACCACGGCGGGCGCGGTGAACGTCCACCTCCCGCCGCCGACGGACAGGCTGCCCCTGGCGCGTCCGCCGCCGAGCGTGGCGGTCAGCCGGGCCGTGCCGGGGCCCTTCAGCACGGCCTTCCCGCCGGCCTCGCCGCCCTTGAACCAGGCTTCCGACCTGCCGTCGCAGAAGTAGCCGACGGCCTTGCCGTCGCGGACGGAGATCGCTATCAGGCCGCCGTTGCCCTTGACGTACCCGCCGTAGTCGGCCTTGGGGATCTTCGCGGCCTCGGTGGGCGCGGGCGACGCGGACGATGACACGGAGGGCGACACGGACGATGACACGGAGGGCGACGGCGCGGCGGCGGCCTCGGTGGGGGATCCCGCCGCGGCCGTGTCGGTAGTGGGCGCGGTGTCGGCCGCGGTGTCGGCCGCGGTGTCGGCCGCCGGTGCCGCGGTGACGCTGGCGACGCCCAGCCCCGCGGCCAGGACCGCGCCCGCCGCCAGGGTGATGAATGGTCCCAGCCTTGACATGGACTGCTCCCAAAGTCGGAAGGGCGAAATGCCGTACGACTCCGAGCATCCGCCCAAAGGGGCGGGTCGTCTGTGAACTAATGCTCACCCGGCAGACAGAATGTATGGATGCAGGAGAACCCTGGACCGAATCCGCCATATGGCAGTCAGCCGCCTGGGCCGCCCGTCTATCCTTATGGGCCGCCGCCCGTGCCGCAGCCGCGGTCCTGGTTCCTGCCGACGCCGCGGGGGGCGCGTTACGACCATCTCGCCCGCACTGCGGCGAACGAGCCGTGGCGGGCCGTCGCCGGCACGATCCTCGTGGGCGTCGGGTTCTTCGTCGTCGGCACCGGCGTGCTGCTCGTGGGCAAGGCCGCCGAGCTGATCCTCGGCCTGCCCGCGCCGACCGACCCCGGGCAGATCTTCGGCGATCCGGTGTTCGGGCTGGTGATGGTGCTGCTGTCGATCGCGGCCGTGCTGCCGCTCGTCTTCGGCACCGCCGCGCTCGTCCAGCGCCGCAGGCCCGGCACGCTGTCGTCGGTCGCCGGACGGCTGCGCTGGTCCTGGTTGCTGCGCTGCCTCGGCCTGGCCGTGCTGGCGCTGGTGCTGGGCCAGATCGCGCAGGTCACGGCCCTGTCGTTGTCGGGGGAGGGTTACTCCGACCTGTTCGGCTGGGTCGGCTGGGGGCGGTTCCTGCCCGCCCTCGTGGTGATCGTGCTGCTGGTGCCGTTCCAGGCGGCGACCGAGGAGTACATCTTCCGCGGCTGGTTCGTCCAGGCGGTCGGCGTGCACGTGCGCAATCCGGTGTGGGCGATCCTCATCGGGTCCCTGCTGTTCGCGTCGCTGCACGGTTACTCGTGGGTGGGGCTGCTCGACGTGTTCGCCTTCGGCGCGGTGATGGGCTGGCTGGCCGTGCGGACCGGGGGGCTGGAGGCGCCGATCGCGTTGCACGTGATGAACAACATGCTGGCCTTCGGGCTCAGCGCGGCCTCGGGCAGCCTGGAGGACGCGCTGGACCAGGGCAAGACGCCCATCCCGTGGCAGGCGTTGTCGGGAACGGTGGTGCAGCTCGCGGTGTATGCGATTGGTGTGTTCTATATATCCAAAAAGCGGGCAATCAGTGCTATTTCTGGATAAATCAGGCGGGAGGTTCCGGAAATCTCGCTAGAGAGGTCTCGCCAATCCGGCTCAGGCATGCTGGTCTGGTTCCTGTGGGACAGGCGAGGGCGTCACGGAGGTGATCGTTTTGGTGGGACGGGGTAGAAAATAGGCGCATAAGGTGGGACGGGATTTGTGGAACGGTCCGTAAAGGAACGGCCCGTTCGCTCACCGTTTCCCCGCGCAACCCGGTTGACCAGGTCCGATTCGACGGGTTCCACCTGTACGACGAGTTCGACTAGGAGGTGCGGCGCGTGGCCTCCGGCCCCAGCGATCCGCCACGGCGACCGCCGGACGACGACGACCCGCGTCCCGAGGACGCCGCGGAACCCCCCTCTCCCGAGGAGCCCGGAACCTCTCCCGGGCAGGCCAGGGCCTCTTCCGAGCAGGCCGGGGCCTCTTCCGGGGAGCCCAGGATCTGCCACTCCCCGCCCGGCCCCACCGACGACCGGGCCCGGGGCTTACCCTTGACCTCCCCTTGGGGCATGCCGCCGTTCGCGTCCCCGATCCCGGAGGAATCGCCGCAGGAGCCGCCCAAGGGGCGCAGACCGTACAGCTCGCCGACGGCCGAGCCCGAGGTCGAGCCGCGCCGTCGCCCCCGGCGCATCGTCAACCGCCCGGACAAGCTCGTCGCCGGCGGCCCGCCCCGCCAGGAACCCCCCGCCGCGCCCCCACCCTCTGCGCCCCCGTCCGGGCCCCCGGCCCCGCTCGCCGACGGCCCCCAGGAGGGCACGGCCCCCGCGGGCCCCTACCGCGAGCCGCCCTACCACCTGCCGCTCCCCGCCGACGAGGCCCCCGCCCCCGTCACGCAGCCCCCGCCCTCGCAGCCGGAGACCCCCGGCCCCCAGGCCCCCGGACCGCACGACCCCCAGTCCGACGCCCCCGAGTCCGGCGATCCGGAGTCCCGCGTCCCGGAGTCTCGCGTCCCCGAGTCCCGCGATCCCGAGGGCCGGGAAGCCGGGCTCGCGGCGGCCGGCGAGGAGGACGCCGAGGTCAGGCGGGTGGGCCGGCCGCCCGGCGGGCGTCCCACGAGACCGGACCTGCTGGTCGCCACCGGCCCGCCGCGCCCCGCCGGGGCCGGCGGCAGGCACCACAGAGGCCCGGCCCCGGCCGCCGTACGCAGGTCCAGCCCCGTGCACAGGGGCAGCAGGGCCGCCCCCATAGCCCTCACCATGGCCCTGGCGCTCCTGGTGGCCGCAGGGGTGCTCGTATGGCGCTGGAGCGACACCGACGCCACCGGGCTGCGCCTGGAGGCCGGCACCGGCCGTTCGGGGGACGACCTCTTCACCGTCCCGGCCGCCGGCGTCGGCACCAACCAGAAGCTCAACGACATCGTCTCCGTCGGCCGCGCGGTGGTCGCGGTGGGCAGCGACACCACCAGCCCGACCCCGCGCCCGCTCTTCCTGTTCTCGCCCGACGCCGGCAAGCACTGGCAGCTCGGCCAGGTGAGCGGCGCCTCCACGCCCATCGTCCAGCGCGTGGTCGGCGGCGACGGCCGCTGGCTGGCCAGCGGCGGCGACGGCCCGTCCGGCGAGCGCGGCCTGTGGACCAGCGTCGACGGCTTCAGCTGGACGACGGTCAACGCGACCGGCATGGCCGCCTTCCGCCCCGGCGACCAGATCTACGACATCGCCAGGACGGCCTCCGGCTTCGTCGCCGTCGGCGCCACGCCGGGGGACGGCGGCCCCGGCCCGGCGGCCTGGCGCTCGTCCGACGGCCGGGCCTGGGAGCGCGTGGAGACCAGAGGGCTGGACGTCCAGGAGATCAGGGCGGTCGTCGCCCAGGGCGACACGGTCGTGGCCGTCGGCCGCCCGTCCGAGGGAAGCGGCTCGCGGGTGCTGCGCTCCTCCGACGGCGGACGCGGCTGGCAGGCGACCGGCTTCCAGCTGCCCGAGGCCGAGCCGCGCACGGGCACGGTGGCCGTGCTGCCCAAACGGTTCGTCCTGGTGCCGACCCGGCAGCGTACGGTCGACGGCGGCGTGCGCGTCTACTGCTCGCCCACCGGCGCCCAGTGGTCGCAGTGCGGTTCCATCGGCGGCCTGAGCGGCGAGAGCCCCGGGGTGGAGTCGCTGGTCTCCTACCGGTCCGGCGTGGCCGCGATCAGCCAGGCCACCTTGGGTAAGTACTCGGTCCTGACCAGCGCCGACGGCCGCGGCTGGGCCAAGCGGGCCGACCTCGGCGACCTGGCGGGCGCCACGCTGCGCGGGTTCACGATCTCCGACGGCGGCACCCTGTTCGCCGGCGGCGACCAGGCCGCCTCCGACGTCGACAACCAGCTGGTGCTGATGACCGCGCCGCCGCGCGGCGCCGCCTCCCGCGTCCAGCTCGGCCAGGTCGAGGGCCTGACCAGGGTCTCGCGCGAGACCACCCGCCTGGCGGCCGCCGGCGGCCGGTACGTAGCGGTCGGCGCCGCCTCCGGCGACGCCGGCCTGTGGACGATCAGCAACTGGCAGCGCTGGAAGTCGATGAGCCTCGGCGGCCCCGGCAGGCAGATCCTGGAGGACGTCGCCCACGGCGGGCGCGGCTGGCTGGCGGCCGGCAGCACCCAGACGAACCTGGCCGTCACCGACCCCCTGCTCGTCACCTCCGACGACGGCGAGAACTGGCGGCGCGTGCCGGTCTCCGGCGACCTGGCCCGCGACCGCGACCGGCCCTACCTGGACACCCACGCCGTCGCGGCGGGCAAGAAGGGGTACGTGCTGGCCGGCGAGTCCCACGACCAGGCGGGCTCGGTGGCCGCCGCCATGTGGTTCACGCCCGACCTGCGCAAGTACACCCGGTCCAGGAAGCTGCCCCAGGGCGGCTCGGGCGTACGCGTCCACGACGTGATCGCGACCCAGGGCGGCTACGTCGCGGTCGGCGGGTCGGGGACCGGCGACCGGGAGAACAGCGTGGTCTGGTTCTCCGACGACGGCGTGAACTGGAGCGCCCGCAAACGGGTCACCCCGCCGGACGCCACGTCGGCCGGGCTGCGGCAGGTCACGACGTACCACGACAAGCTCGTCGCGATCGGCACGGCCGTGACGGACGGCTCACGCCGCGCCTTCTCCGCCGTCTCCGACGACGACGGCGAGAGCTGGACGACGGCCTGGCTGCCCGCGGACCAGGCGGCGGCCGTGCACGACCTGGCCGCGGGCGACCAGGGCCTGGTGGCGGTCGGCTGGCACGGCGTCCCGGGCGAGGGCGACAGCGCGGCCTGGGTCTCCCAGGACGGCCTGTCGTGGAACCGCATGGCCCTGACCAGGGACCGGCTCTCCGGCCTCGGCATGCAGGCCCTGACGGCCGTGGCGATCAGCGGCACGGAGGTGGTGGCGCTGGGCAGGTCCACGACGTACGACACCGACCACCTGATCCTGTGGACCTCCAGCCTCACCGCCAGCCGGTGAGCACGCCCCACTCGGTCAGGCATGCGAGCAGCCCCTCGGTGAGCGGCAGGAGCGCCAGCTCACCGGGGCCGCACCAGCGCAC
>NZ_JBSFGJ010000021.1:28178-51588 GCF_053596515.1 Nonomuraea sp. NPDC001684 | reverse complement strand
TATTTCCGGCGAACCGGGCTAGCCGGCGAGGGCCTGGGTGATCTGCCGGGTGGTCTGCGCGGCGACCCTCGGGCTGACGGCGGCGTAGGCGGTGTACGCGTTCAGGCCGGTGGCCAGGGCCCAGCCGCGGCCCCGGGTCCAGGTGGCCTCGTCCACGCCGAGCGCGGCGCGGAAGGCGGCCCGGCTGCCGGCCGACATCAGGGTGAAGGCGATCATCAGGTCGGCGGCCGGGTCGCCGATGCCGAGCCCGCCGAAGTCGATGACCGCGCTGACGCGGCCGCCGACGGTCAGCACGTTGCCGGTGTGGAAGTCGCCGTGGAACCAGACCGGCGCGCGGTCCCAGCCGGGGGCGCTCATGGCCGCGTCCCACAGCCCGGTCATGGCGGCGCGGTCGAACACGCCGCCGAGCGCCGCGATGGCGGCCCGCGTCGCGCGATCCCGGCCCGCCAGCGGCTGCTGGGCGAGGTCGGGACGGCTCTTCAGGGACGGGACGGACTCGGGCGCGAACCGCTGCAGCGCGACCAGGAACTCCGCCAGCCCCTCGGCGGCCACGGTCGAGCCGGCCAGCGCCTCGACGGTGGCCACCTCGCCCGCCAGCCAGCGGGACACCGCCCACCGCCACGGGTAGCCGAAGCCGGGCTCGCCCACTTCCACCGGCACCGGTACGGCCAGCGGCAGCCATGGCGCGAGCCTGGGCAGCCACTCGTGTTCCTTGTCGGCCTGCCCGACGGCGTCGGCGTGGCGGGGCAGCCGGACGGACAGTTCGTCGCCCAGCCGGTAGATCACGTGGTCGGAGCCCGCCGGGTCGAGCAGCCGCAGCGGCAACGCGGCCCACTGCGGGAACTGCGTGTCGACCAGCCTCCTGACCAGGGCGGCGTCGATCGTGGGGCGGACGGGCGCGGTTCCCGGGACTGCCAAGGACGACTCCAGTGACGGGCCGGCTCCCTGCGGCGGACGGCCGGACCATCACAGTGCACCGCGAGCCCGCGTGTCGACCCGATTATCGAAGGCCCGCAGCGCGCCCGTGGGGCAGGTTGCGCCTGCCCCACGGGTGTCGCCCGCGTCCGGTACGCGTTCCCGGGGCGGAGCCGCCGGGGTCAGCCGGGGCGGTTGCCGGTCGGGATCACGATCTTGGTCTGCGCGCCCTTGGTCAGGTAGAACGTGGTCCACTTCTTGATCATCTCGTCGAGCAGCCAGGCCGCGGCCGGCACCAGCGGCAGCCCGATCACCCCTTCCCTGAACGCCACCAGCAGCGGCCAGGCGGTCTTGACGACCGGGTCCCACAGCGGCTCGCGCGGGATGCCGTTCCAGTCGGCCGCCTGGTTGCCGGTGAGGTACCTGGAGAACGCGTTGACCAGCGGCTTGTCGATGCTGCCCGGGCTGGTCAGCTCCGCGAGCATGTCGCGCAGGATGTCGTTCAGCTCCACGCCCTCCGGCGTCGGCCCCATGTTCCTGGGCAGGACGATGTCCGACTGGGCGTAGGAGGTGTCCCAGGTGGCGGGGATGAACTCGTCCCTGATGCCGAGCATGTGCGCCAGCAGCTGCAACGAGTGCAGGTACGCCGCGGACTCGGCGGCGGAGATGCGCACCTTCCACTCGCGCATCCCGCGCATGGAGTAGGTCGCCAGGGTGTGCCACGTGACCAGCATGTCCTCCTGGCTGATCGGGATGGGCCCCGGCCAGTGGGGGGACGACTTGAGCAGGTGCCGCACGGCCGCGTGCACCAGCCGGGTCTTGACGGCCTCGACCACGGCCGTCCCGCCGGGCCCCCAGGCGTTCTGGGGCCTGACGGCGTACGCCAGGACGTTCGTCTTGGCGACCCGGTCCTTCAGGTCGGCGCCGCCCGCGGAGTAGTAGACCGCGCGGGCCTCCTTGGGGATGGCGGTGGCCAGCATGCCGGCCCCGACGATGGTGAGCACGACGATGTAGTTGCCCTTGAGCGCGTGGAACCGCGACGCGGCCTCCAGCTTGCCCTGGTCGGCCCAGGACGGGAGCTGACGCGCCTGCTCGATGAAGGCCCGCAGGTCGGCCGGCAGCCCGGCGGGCAGCGGCTGGTCGTTGCGGTTCCAGTCGAGGAGCAGCCGGTTGACCTCGGGGATGACCCCGCGGTCGAACAGCGAGGCGAGGAGCGGGTCGGCGACGTCGTCCCACACCCAGCGAGGGTCGGCGCCGGTGCCGGAGCCCGCGACCGAGCCGGCGGCCGGCCACTCCCAGCCGTCGGCGAGGGCCTTGGCCTGGGCCGGGGAGGTGATCCCCAGCGCGCCGAGGGCTCCCAGGGCGGTGCCCGAGATCAGTATCTCGCGCCTGCTCAGCTCTGCCATGCTCTGCACTCCTTCGAGATGGGGGGTCCCGCTCAGGGCAGTCTCGATCGGTTCGCCGGAGATCCACCGAACAGGGAGCGCGTGTCGGCGCCGTCGCCGGAATCACGCCTGCTGAGTTCTCCCACGCCGCTTCCTCCTTCTCGCCCGGGGCCGAGAAGTGGGTGACACTGAGAAACAAACCATGAGTCTGTGTATCATCATGAGAGCACGTTGTGATGGACATCACAAGACCCGCCCCTGAGGCAGAATCGATGCAGGAGGTGATCGTGGAATCCGTGCTGTCCGGCTTCATGGCGCCGTCGGGCTCGGAGTCGTTGCTGGAGCGCGCCTTCGTCGACGCCGTCGAACGCGTCGGCGACCCCGACGAGCTGCGGACGCGCATCCTCGACGCGGCCTACGAGCAGTTCTGCCGGATGGGCATCAGGCGCTCCACCATGGAGGACGTCGCACGCCTGGCCAAGGTGTCACGGATCACCGTCTACCGGCGCTTCGACACCAAGGACACGCTGGTCGAGCACGTGGTGCGCCGGGAGTTCCGCCGCTACTTCGACCGGTTCCTCATCGACATCGAGCAGGCGCACACGCCGGCCGACCGGGTGGTCCTCGGCTTCGTCAGCTCGTTGCGGGCCATCCGCGGCAACCCGCTGATCGGCGGCCTCATCGCCACCGAGCCCGATCTGCTGGTGCCGTCCCTGATGACCGACGGCGGCCAGACCCTCGCCACGGTGCGGCAGTTCGTCGCCGGCCAGCTCCGCCGGGAGCAACGGGCGGGCAACGTGTCCGACGGCCTCGACGCCGACCTCGTGGCGGAGATGATGGTGCGCATCTCCACCTCCTTCCTGGCGATCCCCAGCGCCGTCATCGATCTCGACGACGACGGGCAACTCGCCGAGGTGGCCAGGCGCTTCCTGGTGCCCATGCTCCAGCCGCCCGCCTGACCCGCGGGGCCCGGCCCTCACTTCCCGCCGGCGAAGGCGGCGCGCAGCGCGGCGCCGCGGGTGACGACGGCGACGCCGGCCAGGGCCAGCGCCGACAGGCCCTGGAGCACGGCGTACCAGGCGGGGCAGAGGCCGGGGATCAGGTCCACGCCGATGATCGCGATCGGCATGACGGTGGACAGGGTGCGCACCCGGTCGAACGCCTTGTACGACCCCTCCGCGGCGCGGACGGTCATCCGGTGCATCAGCGCAGCCATCGCGACCAGCACGACCCCCCGGACCCACATGAAACCGGACGCCTCGCCGCCGGTGAACGCCATCACCGCGACCACGCCGAGGACGATGACACCGACGGCCCCGAAGAGCGTGACGCACTTCTTCACCGTGGCGAGGGCCTCCTGGGCACGGGCGTCGCCGAGGGCCGTCGTCGCGGTCGGGAGGTCGCCGGTGTTCGTCATGATCTGTCTCCTCCGTGTCGTTGTGGCAGCGAGCTTAGGAAGCACCCGCCGGGCCGGAACATGGGGTTGGCCGTACGGGTGGGTGGGGCTGGCCCCACTTCTGCCGGCGATCCCGTCCCGCCCGTCCCTCTTGACTTATTCTTTTGACCGACATATCTACTTTCCTGAAGGCATTTTCCAGCCACGCAACTTTGGCCGATCAGATGAACTCCGAGGCGATTAGGCAATTCGTCTGGGACCATGAATCGCGCGTCGTCGTGTTCAGCCTTTCGCCGACCATCTGAACAGTGGAATGGAAATTCGCGATGTCTCACGCACCGGTTCCCTCCGACGTCTCCGCCGCCACGTCCGGATCGATGTCAGGGCCGTCCCGGCGGGCCGTCCTGGCCGGTGGCGGCGCCGCGCTCGCCGCCGCGCTGGCCCCGGCCGCACCGGCGCGGGCCCGCGTGGCGCGGGACGACGGCCGGACGGCCGTCACCTCCGGCACCGACTTCGCCGTCGCGCCCTCGCCCGACGGCCGCCTGCTCGCCCTCGACCTGCTCGGCGTCCTGTGGGTCTGCTCGGCCTCCGGCGGCGCCGCCCGCAGGCTCACCAGCGACCTGTACGACATCGCCCAGCCCGACTGGTCTCCCGACGGCGAGACGATCGTGTTCCAGTCGTACCGCGACGGCGTCTTCGACCTGTGGACGATCCGGCCCGACGGATCCGCGATCAGGAAGCTGACCACCGGCCCGTACGACCACCGCGAGCCCCGCTACAGCCCCGACGGCCGCACCATCGCCTACTCCTCCGACGCGGGCGGCAGCTACGGCATCCACCTGCTCGACGTCGCCACCGGAGCGAGCCGCGTCCTGACCGACGGCTCCGCCGAGGAGTACGAGCCGGCCTGGTCGCCCGACGGAAGCAAGATCGCCTTCGTCGTCGCCGACACCAGGATCGACGTCGTCGAGGTCGCCACCGGCACGCGCGCCACCGCGGTCACGGTGCCCGCCGGGCAGGTCGTCCACCAGCCGTCCTGGCTGCCGAACGGCGCCGACCTCGCCTACCACCACTTCCACTCGGGCGCCAACGACCTGGCCGGCACCGCGGGCGCGCTCGTCACCGGCGAGGAGGTGTTCCCGTTCCGCGCCCGGTTCGCCCCGGACGGACGCTATTACTACACCTCCGCCGGCACCATCAAGGTCCGCCGCCTCGGCTCCCCCACCGCCGGCACGGTCGGCTTCAGCGCCGCGCTGACGACGACCACTCCGAAGTACCGGAAAAAGGTCCGGGTATTCGACCGGCCGGGATCGTTCCCGGTCGTCGGAATCGGCAGCCCGGCCGTTTCGCCGGACGGCTCCCTCATCGCCTTCCGCGCGCTCAACGACATCTATCTCATGCGCGCCGGCGGCACCCCGGAACCGCTTTTCCGGGACCGCTGGTGGAAAGCCGACCCGGATTTCTCCCCCGACGGGCGGCGGCTGGCATTCGTCACCGACCGCACCGGCACGCTCAACGTCTGGGTCCGCGAGCTGGACACCGGCGCCGACCGGCAGGTGACCCGGCTGACCGACTCCGCCGCCCTGTCGGTCCGCTGGTCGCCGGACGGCAGCGAGATCGCCTACCTGGACCAGGACGGCGCCCTGTGGGTCGTGGAGGTCTCCACCGGCGACCGCCAGAAGATCTACGACGCGACCTTCGAGCCGGGCCGCCCGACCTGGTCCCCCGACGGCAGGACGCTGGCGATGGCCGCGGTGGTGCCGTACTCGCGGCGCTACCGGGAGGGGCTGTCCAAGATCCTGCTCGTGGACCGGGCCACCGGCGCCGGCACGTACGTCGACCCCGCGCCCCACCGGTCCCTGCAGACCCGCGGCGACGACGGCCCCGTCTGGTCGCCCGACGGCACGATGCTCGCCTTCGCCATGGAGTCGGTCCTGTGGGTGCTGCCCGTCGACCGGACCGGCCGGCCCACCGGCACGGCCCGTCAGGTCACCCGTGAGGTCTCCGACGCCCCCGTCTGGGCCGGCGACTCGGCCACCCTCCTCTACCTGAACGAGGGACGTCTCAAGCGGGCGAGCCTCGACGGGAGGCCCGCCCGGCCGGTCCCTGTGCGGCTGACCTGGCGCAACGACCCCGGCCCCGACCAGGTCGTCATTCACGCGGGCCGCATGTGGGACGGCGTCTCCGGCCGCGTCGTCCGTGACGTCGACATCGTCGTACGGGGCCAGCGCATCGCCGCGATCGAGCCGCACCGGGACGGGCGGCCGGACGACCTGATCGACGCCCGCGACAGGTTCGTCATGCCCGGTCTGATCGACATCCACCACCACCGCGAGATGCAGGGCTACGCCTACGGGTCGCGGCAGGGGCCGCTGTGGCTGGCGCTGGGCGTCACCACCACCCGCTCGCCGGGCTCGCCCGCGTACCACATGGTGGAGGAACGCGAGTCGGTGCAGTCGGGCGCCCGGCTCGCGCCGCGCTACCTGGGCACCGGCGAGGCCATCGACGGGGCGCGCGTCTACTACAACTTCATGCGCCCGACGTACTCGCACGAGCAGCTGCGGCTCGAACTGCGGCGGGCCGCCGCCCTCGACTACGACCTGCTGAAGTGTTACGTGCGGCTGCCGGTCGTCTGGCACCGGGAGGTCATCGACTGGGCCCACCGCCAGGGCAAGCCGGTCAGCTCCCACTACCACTACCCGGCGATCGCCATGGGCGGCGACCAGACCGAGCACGTCGGCGCCACCAACCGGTTCGGCTACTCGCGCACCGTCACGAACGTCGGCTCGGCCTACTCCGACGTCATCTCCATGTTCAACGCCTCGAAGATGGCCAGAACCCCCACCCTGTTCACCTCCTCGACCCTGTACCGGGAGGACACCTCGCTGGTCACCGACGAACGGGTGCGCCGGCTCTACCCGAACTGGCGGACGGCCGCGCTCCGGGCGACGGTCACCGCGGCGCAGACCGCCGACCCGGCGGCGGTCCAGGTGGTCCGGACGAACCTCGCCAACCAGGTCGCGCAGCTCACGGCGATGATCCGCGGCGGCGGCGTGGTCACCGCCGGCACCGACGCGCCGATCGACCACCTCGGGCTCAGCCTGCACATGAACCTGCGGGCCATGGTCCGGTACGGCCTGACCCCGCGCGAGACGCTCACCGCCGCGACCAGCACGTCCGGGGCCTACCTGGGCCTCCCGCTGGGCCGGATCGCCACGGGCATGTACGCCGACCTGGCCATCGTCGACGGCGACCCGCTGTCCCGCATCGAGGACGCGGCCAACGTCACCGCCGTCGTCGTCGGCGGCAGGCACCACACCGTCGAGCAGCTTCTCGCTCCATACCCGTCCGCCACCACCACCGCCGCCACCGACCAGGGGGCGGCCGCGCCCGCCGGGCGGGTCAAGGCCCGCGTCCCCGCCCATCCGAGCACGGCGGGCCACTGGTGGAACGACCCCGCCCACCTCGCCGAAGCCCGCACCGCCTGCTGCGACGGCCACTGAACCAGCCCCGGCCGCTCATGTCCGCGTGCGGGTCAGGCCGTCCGGATCAGAACGTCGGAATGGCCGTACGGCCGATCCCGGTCGGCCGTACGGCTGATCAAGGTCGATCGCACGCCCCCTAGCGTCGGTGCCGACATCATCAGAAAAGGGGGCTTTCTGTGCGTGCACGAAAGATCGTCACAGCCGTCGCCGCGAGCGCGACCCTGATGGCGGGGATGGCGGTCACCGGCCAGGCGTCGGCGGACGTCAGGCGTGACAACGGAACCGACGCCCTGGCGGGGTTCCACCGCCAGGCGCTCGCCTGGCACCGCTGCGCGACCGGTCCGGCCGACGACGCCGGCGCGGCTCTGGACGCGGCGGGCGCCCAGTGCGCCGAGGTGACCGTTCCGCTGGACTACCGCAGGCCCCGGGGGCGGACCGTGTCGGTGGCGATCTCACGGATCAAGGCGGCCGATCCCGGCGCGCGCCGGGGCGTCCTGCTGATCAATCCCGGCGGTCCGGGCGGGAGCGGGCTGCGACAGCCGCTGCTCGGCAGGCTCATGCCCGCCGTCGCGGCCCGTTACGACCTGATCGGGATGGATCCGCGCTTCGTCGGCCGCAGCACGCCGATCCGCTGCCGGTGGACGACCGACACCCCCACCCGGTCGGCCGGCCCGACCCGTCGCACGTTCGACGAGAGCGCCATGCTCATGCAGGAGCTGGCCGCCGGATGCGTCCGGGGCAACCGTGACCTGCTGCCGCACGCCTCCACCCGTAACACCGCCCGCGACATGGACGTCATCCGCGCCGCGCTCGGCGAGCCCAGACTGTCCTACCTCGGCTACTCCTACGGCACCTACCTGGGCGCCGTCTACGCGCAGCTGTTCGGCGGCCGCGCCGACCGGTTCGTCCTGGACAGCGCGGTGGACCCGGACGTCTACGGCCCCGACCTGCTGTCCGCGACCGGCCCGGCGATCGACGCCGCGCTGAGGCACTGGGCCTCCTGGGCCGCCGCCCGCGACTCCGAGTACGGCCTGGGCGCCACCGAGGCCGACGTCCTGGCCACCGTGGAGCGGGTGAACCGGGCCGCTGCCCGTCGTCCGCTGCGCGTCGGCGGGTACCGGATCGACGCCCACCACGTCCCCTACCTGCTGTTCATCCGCCTCTACGACGACAGCGCCAAGGCGTACGCGAGCTTCGCCGCGGAGGTGCGGACGCTGGCCCGCGCCGCCCGCGGCGACGCGGTCACCGTCCCGGCGTCGTTGAAGGAGACGCTCGACGGCCTGTTCACCGGGTCGGGATCGGCCGAGGACCGGGCGGGCACCCCGATCCTCTGCGCCGACCGGGCCGCCTCCCGCGACCTGGAGTCCTACTACCGCGACATCCAGGCCCACCGCGCGGACGAGCCGCTGTTCGGGCCGATGACCCGCAACCTCGGCCCCTGCTCCTTCTGGCCGGTCGCGCCGGTGGAGGCGCCCACCGCGCTCGGCAACGACGTCCCGCTGCTGGTCGTCGGGGCCGAGGGCGACCCCGTCACCCCCTTCCCCGGCCAGCGGTCCATGCACCGGGCGCTGACCGGCTCACGCATGATCACCCTGCGCGGCGCCTACCGCCACGGCGCCTACCTCGCCGCGGGCGACGCCTGCGTGAACGCCACCGTCAACCGGTACCTGGTGGACGGCGTCCTGCCCGCTGAGGACACCACCTGCGACGGGACCGGCCGGGGGTGAGCCCGGCCGCGGATCGACAGGCGGGACCGGCCGGCGGAACCCGGCCGCGGATCGATCGGCGGGCTGACCCCGCCGGAGGTCAGCCGGAGCGGGCGCGCCGGCAGCGGTCAAGCTCGGCGCGCAGGTCGCGGCGGAGCGCCCGGTCCAGGCCGGGCTGGGCGAGCGCGTCGGTGAAGTCGCGGGCCGCCTCCTCCCAGCGGCCGAGCCGGGCCAGCGCGGTGCCCCGGTTGTAGCGCGGCTCGGGCGCGGGCGACAGGGCCACCGCCCGGTCCAGGTCGGCCACGGCGGCGGTCACCTCACCGCGTTCGAAGCGGACGGCGGCGCGATTGGTCCACGCCTCGACCAGCGTCTCGTCGCCCTCCAGAGCCTGGGTGAACAGGTCCTCGGCCGGTTCGCCGCGCTCGGAGCGGATCAGGCCGAGCGTGCACAGCAGCGCGGGGTCCTTGGGGGCCAGTTCGAGGCCGGCCAGCGCGTCCCGTTCGGCGGCGTCGAGCGCGCCGCGCTCCAGGTGGGCGTTGACCAGGGCGATCCGGGCGTCCAGGTGGCCGGGGTCGATGGCGAGCGCGTGCTCCAGGTCCTCGCGGGCCCGGTCGTCGCGGCCGCGTTCCAGGTACAGCACGGCGCGGTTGTAGTAGGCCTCGGGCAGGTGCGGCCCCAGGCTGATGGCGGTGCCGTAGTCCTTGATCGCGGCTTGGACGCGACCGGCCGCCCGGTGCAGGGCGGCCCGGTCCACGTAGTACTCGCTGTTGTCCGGGTCGTGGGCGATCACGCTGTCCAGGTCGGCCAGGGCCCGCTCCGGGTCGCCGAGCGCCAGGTGCACCTGGGCGCGGTTGTGCCGCAGGCGGGCCAGGTGCTGCGGGTGCTCGCCCGGCGCGAGCACCGCGGTCAGCCTGGCCAGCCCGTCGTCGACCAGCCGCAGCGCCCGGTCGGGCGCGCCCGCCTTGGCCTCCAGCAACGCCAGGCCCTGCTCGTAGAAGACGGTGGAGATCACCTGGTGACGCGGGTCGTCCAGGCTCTGCGCCAGGTCGAGCGCCTGTTCCAGCCAGTGCCGGGCCTGCGCGGGGTCCTGGCGGGCGGCCGGGAGGTGGCGGGCGTACAACATGGCGGTGGCGTACGCGGCGGACATGTTGATCTTCGGGTCGCCGGTGGCGGCGCGGGCCTCGTCGTAGAGATCGAGTGCCTCCTCGGCGCGCTCCAGCGCCGCCAGCGCGGTGGCCAGGCCGGTGCTGCAGGCCCACCATTGCCGCAGGTCGCCGTCCGGGGTGACGAGGGCGCGTCCATGGGCGGCGACGCGGGCCGCGTGGTGGTAGAAGCCGCGGGCCAGGCCGTCGCCGAGGGCGGCGCGGACGGCGTCCGAGGCCGTGGGGAGCGGCGGCGGCTCAGCGGGACCGTCGGCGCGCAGGTCCAGGCGCAGCGGGGTGGCGGCGGTCCGCCGAACCAGGACGTCCAGCAGCTCGGCGGTGGTCTCGTCGGCGTTCGCGACGTGGTCGAAGGTGACGGTGACCGGGCGGCGGAGAGCGCCGGCCCAGGCGGCGGCGAACTCGGCGGCGCCGTACGCCAGGCAGGCGGTGCGGCGGGCGGGGTGGAACCTGATCGGCTCCTCCTCGGCGGCCGGCCGCGCCGTGCGGTCGAGCCATGGGGCGATCGCGTACAGCTCGACCCGATGGCGGGCGGCCAGGCGGGGACGGTCGGCGGCGATCGTGGCGAGGAATCCGGCGACCCCGGCGTAGGGCCCGTGGCCGCGATGGCAGTCGTAGCGGTTCACGGCCGCACCGGGAACCGCAGGGGCGGGCACCCGAGAGCGCCCGCCGTCTCGGCACCTACCAGCACCACTCGATCCAGAGCCGGCGGGCTCCGGCCATCAGGCGCTGCGTGCTCTTGCGGCGGATGGTCATCTTCTTCATGGGCGCCTCCCAGGGGGGGTGATCCACTTCAGGATGCCCAGAGCATAAACCGGCTTGTCCGAAATGAGTAGACCATCCGGAATTAAAGATGATCTGGCCTCAGGATCGGCGGAAGGCGGCACGGAGATCTTGTCGGTGGCGCGATCTATCGTCCCGGCCATGACTTCAGCGACGCAGGCGTACACGTACGCCGCGCCCTCCTCGCTCATCGACGGTCGCCTCGGGCTCGCGACCTCCGGCGGCCGTGCCCTGTCCGGCCCCGCCGTGGCCCCCCGCTTCTTCAGCGGCGTGGTGACCCAGGCCGCCCCCGCCGCGGCGGCCCTGCTCGGCGTCGCCGACGTGGCGCTGGCCCGCTACCACCAGCCGCAGGAGCGACCCGGCTGGGTGCGCGACCCGGTGGTGACGTGCAACGGCGACCGCCTGCGCTTCGAGTCGTTCTCCGCCTGCGGCGGCGTGTACGCCCGGCTCGACCTGCTGCAGGGCGCGCTCGACGGCGAGGTCTTCGACCGGGGCACCACCAACGTCGACGTGAACGCCCCGCTGCGGGAGGCGCTGGCGCGCATCGGCGCGCGCGACCCGCTGCACCTGGGAGTGGGCCTCGACGAGCTGGTCGTGACCACGACGGACGGCGCGGTGGTGGAGAAGAAGGTGCCGCTGCCCGAGCGCTGGCTGCGCGGGTTCGCCGAGGTGCAGGTCATCGCCTCGGGCATGGACCAGCGCGGCGAGCTGGCCGGCATGGCGGCGGTGCGCTTCCTGCGCGGGCTGCCCAGGAAGGGCACGGTGTGGGTGGCCCAGGTGGGGCGCGACCTGAAGGTCTCCGATCACCCGGTCGCCGGATCCGTCCAGCTCGCCGGCCCCAACCGGCTCGCCACCCTGCTGCCGTTGCTCCGCTTCGCCAAGGCCCTGCGGGTGTACGGCCCGTCGGACGCCGCCTCCAGCGCCTGGGAGCTGGAGCTGCCGGGCATGCGCTACACGCTCACCCTCTCGCCCGAGCGCTGGCGCGGCTTCTCCGGCGAGGGCGCGGTGCTCGACGACCTGGCCACCGACGAGGCCGAGAACGACGCCGACGTGGTCGGCATGCTGCTCAACTTCGAGCCCGAGGTCGAGATCGGCCTGCTGGCCGACCGCGCCGGCATCCCCGCCGACCGGGTGCGGGCCGCGCTGACGCAGCTCGGCGTCGCCGGCCGGGTCGGCTACGACCTGGCCGAGGCCGCCCACTTCCACCGCGAGCTGCCCTACGACAAGGACAACGTGACCGTGCTCAACCCGCGGCTGGCCAAGGCGCGCAGGCTCGTCGAGGCGGGCGCCGTGCGGCTCGACGGCGAGTCGGCCACCGTCCGCACCTCGGGCGGCACGCGTCAGGTCTCGCTGGCCGACGGCTCCTGCACCTGCGAGTGGTGGTGGGACCACCGCGGCTCCCGCGGCCCGTGCAAGCACGTGCTGGCCGCCCGGATCGCCGCCCGCGCCGCCGTGGAGGTCTCCCGATGACCACCTGGACGGAGGTCCGCGACCTCGTCGTCCGCAACGAGTCCGGCCGCCTGGCCGACCGGCTGGTCACGCTCACCGAGCAGGAGCGCGCCGAGCTGGCCGGGCAGCTGCCCGGCCTGGTCAAGGAGCTGCGCCAGGTCCGCACCGAGCAGGTGCGCGCCGAGCACCCCGACGACTTCGGGGAGATGGTCTCCTGGGAGGTCGAGAAGCTGCTCACCGGCATCGCCAGGGCGCTGCTGGTGGCCGGCGTCGGGCTCATCACCGGCCCGGCCGCCGCGGTGACGTGGATGACCGGCCGCGACGTCAACCGCCGCTGGGGGCCTGCCATCAGGGTCGACCAGGTGTGCCGGGTGGCGGCCGCCCGTCCGCCGGAATGGCGCCGGGACGTCGCGGTCCGGCTGGCCCGGCGGGTGCGCCGTCCCGCCGACCGCATCGCGCCGCTGGCCCTGGAACTGCTGCGCCAGTCCGGCGCGGTGCCGCCCGACCACGACCCGCTGGTGGCCGCCTGGCTGTTCCAGCCGACCGTGCCCGACGACCCGCTGGCCCCCGTGCTGCTGCCCCGGGTCTTCGACGCCGACGGCGCCGGCCGCGTCCTGCGGGAGGAGTCGCTGCAGCCCCGGCCCTCCCGCTGGCTGGCCGCCGTCGCCCGCAAGATCCCCAGGGAGCAGGCCCTCGACGGTTGCGTGAGCCGGTTCCTGCGCGGCGGCGAGCAGCAGGACCTGCGGTTCTTCGTCCGGCTGCACACGCTGCTCGACCCCACGCCCGCGGAGTCGGCTGCCCGCCTGCGCGATTACCTGCGGTTGTTGCCGTCCGCGCCGGGCACGGTCGCCGAGTCGGCCGCCGCGCGGGTGCGCGCCGCGATGCCGCTCGACCACGCCGACCTGGTCGAGGCGGTCGACGCGCTCACCTTCCGGGCCGAGGCCAAGCTCGCCGCCACCGGGCTGCGCTGGCTCGACCAGGCGATCCGGGCCAGGCCGGAGACCGCCGCCGACTTCGTCGCCGCGCTGACCACGGCGTACGCGCACACGTCCTTCGAGGTGCGCAACCGCGCGGTCGAGCTGACCCTCAAACACGCCGGCCTGCTCACCGGCCACGCCGAGGCGATCCTCGACGCCGTCCGCGACCTGCCCGCCGACCTGGGCGCGAAGCTGGCCGGGCGGTTCGGCGGGGAGACCCCGGTCGAGGAGCTGCTGGAGCCCAAGGAGTTCCCGCCGCTGCCCGAGCCCGCGCAGGCGCTGCCCTTCCCCGAGCCGTCGATCTTCCCCGGCGGGCACGAGCCCTGGATCGACGAGGAGCGCTGGCTGGCGGCCTTCGTCACCGGCGTCGCCGACGACCGGGCGGAGCTGCGCCGCAGGCTCGCCCCCCACGTCGAGCAGGCACACGGCCGCCGGCGGCTCAAGGACGTGTGCCTCGATCCCGGCGAATGGCGGGCGGCGCTGGCCGCGGAGCTCGTCACGCCCGGCAGCGTGCCGGAGCTCCCGCCGATCCAGCCGGAGAGGTTCTGGGAGCGCGCCGCCCACTCCGTGGGAGTGCGCGTCGTCCCCCGCGCGCAGGAGCCCGGCCAGGACCCGCCGACCGGGCGGATCATGGTGGGCGGCGGCCGCCGGCCCGGCCGCTTCCTCGACGATGACGCCCCACTGCGGGCCTTCTCCATCACCTGGACCAGCGACGAAGGTCCCGCCAAGGCGGTGGTCCGCGAGGGCGACCAGGAGATCCCCTTCGCCGGTGGCCGGATCCGGCTGAACGAACCCGATGATCGCCCGGTGCGCGAGAGGCCCGGCGTCCGGTACGACGACTCCGTGGAGGCCATGCCGTACCACCTCCTCGACCGCGCCTACGACGAGATGGCCGCGCTCGGCGTGGACCCCGCCCGGATCGCGGCGATGCGACTGGGGGAACCGGTGCCCCCGCCGGGCCCGGACGAGCCGCTCGCGCGGGTGACCGTCGTGTTCGTCCCGCCGCGGCGGCGTTCGTACCTGCCCGAGGCGCTGTCCGAGCAGGACGAGTGGCGGCGGCGCAACCGCCTGCCCCGCACCGGTCGGGTCGCCCCGCTCCACGACTTCCTGCTGCACCGCTACGCCGAGCTCGCCGCGGCCCTCCGCGAGGACGCCCTCCCGCCGGTGCTGCTGGCCACCCCGACCTGGACGAGCGGCCACCTCGACCCCGACGTGCTGGTCGGGCGGCTGGAGACGTGCGCCGCCGCCGGGGTGGAACCGCTCCCCGCCGACCTGGCGCAGGCGCTGCTGCGGCTGCCGCGGGGCCGCCATCCGGCGGCGGCCGAGCGGGCCGCCAAGGTCGAGTCGGAGGCGGCGCGGTCGGCCGCCCGCTGGCTCGCCGGTGACGGCATGGCCGACCCCGAGTGCGGCCATGGATGGCGGCACATGGTCGACGCGTCCATGGTCGAGTTCGGCGACGGCGACCCGGAGCACTTCACCGAGGTCAGGCTGCGGCCCGTGCTGCGGGTGACGGCCCCGACCGGCCATCGGCTGATCGACGAGGTGGTGCTGCGGGAGCCGTCCGACCGGGCGGGCAGCGAGTCCGGCCACATTCTGGGGGCGTGGCCCGCCGTTCTGCCCTCCCACCGCGAGGTCGTGGCCGTCAACTTCCTGCCCTACCTGCTGCAGGGCCACTGGGGCGTCTGGCGCGCTCCGGCGGAGATCACCGGCCTGGAGCTCGCCCAGGGGCCGATGGGCGAGTCCACGGCGCTGATCCTCGCCTTCCTTCTGGCCGGCGGCGTGCCCGAGATGATCCCGCTGGTCCTGCGCATGGCCGCCAGGGGCGAACTGCCCGCCGAGGAGATGGGCCGTCAGCTCGCGCTGGTGCTGCGCCGCACCTGGCAGGAGACCACCCCCGCCATCGCGGCCCTGACCCGGCTGGCCGAGGCCGGCGGCCACCACGAGGTGTGGCGCGTCATGCGGGCCCTGCTGCCCATGATGTCGCCCGGCGAGGGGCGGCGCGTCACCGTGAGCCACACCCGGCTCGTCGCCCTCGCCACCGACGTGGCCCTCTGGACCGGCGCGCGCGGGGAGATCCCGGTCGTCGCCGAGTTCGCGGGCGGCCGCCGGACGACCCGCTTCGCCCACGCCTGCCGCCGCCTGCACGCCCAGCTCACCGGAGCCACGTCATGACCGCCGACGACGTCCGCGCCGAGATCAGGCGCCTCGTGCTCGCCCGCGACACCGAGCGGCTGGCCTCCCGGTTGCCGGACCTCACCGGCGCCGAGCGGGCCGCCGTCGCCGCCGAGCTGCCGGGCCTGCTCGCCGAGCTGCGCCCGCGACTGCTGGCCGCCCGCTGGAACGCCTTCGACCAGCTCACCAGTCCCGCCGAGGCGCTGATGATGGTGGGCGCGGCGACCGTTCCCGGCCCGGCCGGCGCGGCCACCTGGCTGATGAAGCGCGACCTCGACCCGGGAACGTCCGGCGCGCCGAGCCCGCACCGGCTGGTCAGGGCGGTCTCCGGCCGCCCGGCGGCCTGGCGGGCCGATCTGGCGGTCCGGCTCGCGCGCCGCGTCCGCCGTCCCGACGACCGGGTCGTGCCGCTGGCGCTGGCGCTGCTGCGCGACGGCCCGGTTCCCCCGCCCGACCACGAGCCGCTGGTGGCGGCCTGGTTGTCGGCGGCGACCGTGGCCGACGACCCGCTGACGCCCCACCTGCTTCCGCGGATCTTCGAGGCGGCCGGCGCGGGCCGGGCGCTGGCCGACGAGCAGCTCACCCCCGAGCCGTCCCACTGGCTGGCCCTGACCGGCCGCGCGCTGCCGCGCGAGCAGGTCATCGCGGGCTGCGTGCGCCGTTTCCTGCTCGGCGGCGACGCGCGTGACCTGCGCTTCTTCGTCCGGCTGCACACGCTGGTGGCGCCCACGCCGGCGGAGTCGGCCGGACGGCTGCGCGACTACCTGCGGCTGCTGGCCACCGCGCCGGGCCCGGTGGCCGAGCTGGCCTGGCGGCAGGCGCGCGCGGCCCGGCTCGACCCGGCGGACGTCGCCGAGGCCGTCGAGTCGATGACCTTCCGCCCGGAGGCCGGGCTCGCGGTGAAGGGCCTGACCTGGCTCGACCGCGCCCTCGGCCCCCATCCGGAACGGGTGAACGACCACGTCAGGGCGCTGACCAACGCGTACGGGCACGCCTCCCACGAGGTGCGCGACCGCGCGGTCGCCCTCACACTCAAGCACGCCGGTCACGTCACCGACCCCACAGCGCTCCTGGAGGGGGCCGGACTGCTGCCCCCGGCCTCGGCCCGGCGGCTCCACGAGCGCTTCGGCGCGGGCCGGACCGGCGACTTCACCCCTGGCCGGCTGCCCGAGGCCACCGTGCCCGGCCCGTTCCCGGTCCGCGGCCCGGAGGCCGGCCCGCCGGCGGAGGCAGGCTGGATCGCCGTCGAGGCGTGGCTGGCGGCGGTCGTGCGGGAGGCCCACGCGAACCCCGGCTCCCTGCGCGAGACGCTGGCCCTGAGGTTCGGCGAGGAGCTGAGGCCGGTGCTCTACGACATGCCGGTGTGGGAGTCGCCACGCGACTGGTGCACCGCGCTGGCCAGGGAGCTGGTCAACCCGGGCGAGGATCCGGGGCCGCCCGGCTCGCGTCCGCCGCGGGAGTGGCCGCCGTACCGGAGCACGCCCGGCGACGTCGGGCAGGCCCTGTACGACGGCATGGTGAGCCTCGCGGCCACGGCCTTCCGGCTGCTCCCCGGCCTGCGCACGATGCTCCCGCTGCACGACCTGCCCGACGACGTGCAGGAGCAGCTGCTGCGAACGGACGACGTCGAGACCGATCTCTACGACCCCGGCGCCCGACCGGCGCCCGCCGAGTGGAACCGCCTCCCCCGCCCGGAGGAAAGCGCCGGCCCCCACGCCTTCCTGCTGTCCCGCCTCGACGAGCTGCTGCGCGCCGCGAAGGCCGGCGCCCTGCCCCCGGTCCTGCTGGCCACGCCCACCCGCGCCGACGGCCACCTCGCCCCCGAGACCCTGCTCACCCGCCTGGCCGGGTGCGCGCGCTCCGGCCGCGAACCGCTGCCGTTCGACCTGGCGCAGGCCCTGCTGCGGCTGCCCCCCGATCCGGCCCCCGACCTGGCCGAACGGGCGCGGGGCATCGGCTCGGAGGCCGCCGCCGCGGTGGCCCGCCGGCTCGGGCGCGGCGCGCCCCCGCCGCCGCGGGTCGAGGTGACCTGGACCCCCGGCCTCGGCTCGGCGCCCCACGAGCAGGTCCCCGACCGGCGCGGGATCGCCGCCGTGAGCTGGCCGCCCGCCGAGCCCACCGGCCTCGCCGCCGTCGACGCCCTGCTGGCCGCGCCTTCCCGGAGAGGCTTCTGGCGCGGGTCACGTGACTTCTGGCCGCGCATGACGCCGCACCACCGGGAGCTCGCGGCGGCCCATCTGGCGCTCTGCCTGCTCGACTACTCGGTCCCGCCCGGCGTCGACGACCTGCGCGGCCTGGCGCTGGCCGGCGGGGAGTCCGGTCCGGCCACGGCCCTGGTCCTGGCCTTCGTGCTCGCCGCGGAGGGCGACGACGCGGTGCCCCCGCTGCTCGAACTGGCGGCCAAGGGCGCGCTGCCCGCCGCCGGGACGGGCCGTGCGCTGGGCATGCTGAGCCGCCGCGGCGGCGTGCGGCCCGACCTCGCCCTGCCGTCACTGGAACTGGCCGCCCGGCAGGGCGCGCACGCCGAGGTGTGGACGATCCTGCGCCACTTCCTGGCCGTCTTCCTCCCGCGCGGGGGCGAGCGGGCCCGGCGTGCGCACACCGACGCCGTCGTGCTGGCCACGGACGTCGCCATGTGGGCCGGGGCGCGCGGCGAGATCCCGGAGGTGGCCGCCCACGCGGGCAGACGCGGCTCGACCGCGCTCACCCGCGCGTGCCGTGGCCTGCACCAGGCGCTGACCCAGGAGCCATGAACCGGCCCTGAACCGGCCCTGAACCGGCCCGGCGCCGCTCCCGCCGACCAGGCCGAACCGGCGGCGGGATCAGCACCGACCAGCCGAACCGGCGCTGGGGTCAGCGCCGGGCATGCCGAAGCGGCGCCGGGGTCGGCCCGGCGCCGCTTCGGTGGTCTCGACGGCTCAGCCGGCCACCAGCTCGTAGCCCGCCTCTTCGACGACGTCCCTGATCTTCGTGTCGTCGAGGGCGTCGGTCGAGGTGACGGTCACCTGCCCCGTGGCCAGCTCGACGTCGACCGAGGAGACCCCGGCGACCTTGCCGATCTCGGTCTTGACGGTGCCCGCGCAGCCGCCGCAGGTCATTCCGGACACCGTGTAGGTCTTCGTGCTCATCGCCTCGCTCCTCCCGTGATACCCCGGCCGGGTATGTCGGAAGAGAACGTACGCCCGATCTTGCGTAAAGGCAAGCCATACGGCGGAGGGGTATGTGAGACGCGCGTCACATTGCCTCGCCTATACCCCCACCCGGTATCGTTGCCTCGCATGAGAACCCTTGACAAGATCGTTGTGATCGGCGCCTCACTGGCGGGGCTGCGTGCCGTCCAGACCCTGCGCCGGGAGGGCTTCGACGGCGAGCTCACGCTGGTCGGCGCCGAGGCGCACGTGCCGTACAACCGGCCGCCGCTGTCCAAGAGCGTCCTGCGCGGCGACGAGGACGTCACGCTCCCCGGCGCCGAAGAGCTCGGCGACGACTGGCTGCGCGGCAGGCAGGCGGTGCGCCTGGACGCCGCCAACCGCACGGTCGTCCTCGACGACGGCGCCGAGCTCGGCTACGACGGCCTGGTCGTCGCGAGCGGCGCCCGTCCCAGGCGGCTCGACGGCGTGCACACCCTGCGCACCCTTGAGGACGCCCTGGCCCTGCGCGCCGAGCTGGACACCGGCCACGAGCACGTGCTGGTCATCGGCGGCGGGTTCATCGGCGGCGAGGTGGCGACCACGGCCAGGCAGCTCGGCCGCAAGGTCACCCTGGTCGACTCCGGCCCGCACCCCATGCACGCGGGCCTCGGCGCGCAGGCGGCGCGCTGGCTGGCCGGGCACCACGAGCGCAACGGCGTCGAACTCGTCACCGGTGTCCGCGTCACCGAGGTGACCGGCGGCCAGGTGCGGCTCGGCGACGGCCGCGTACTGTCCGCCGACCTGGTCGTGGGCGGCATGGGCGTGACGCCCAACACCGAATGGCTGGACGGCAGCGGCCTGGCCGTGGACGACGGCGTGCTGTGCGAGCCGACGCTGTACGCCACCGGCTCGGTGAACGTCGTCGCGGCGGGCGACGTGGCCCGCTGGCCGCACCGCCTGTACGGCGACGCCCTGATCCGCGTCGAGCACTGGTCCAACGCCAACGAGCAGGGCGCGGTGGCCGCCCGCAACCTGCTGGCCGGGCCCGACGAGGCGCAGCCGTTCGCGGACGTGCCCAACTTCGCCACCCACGTGCACGGCGCCCGCATCCAGACGGCCGGCCTGCCCCACCTGGCCGACGAGGCGCGCGTCGTCGCCGGCGACCCGGAGGAGGACCGCTTCGCCGTGGCCTTCGCCCGCGACGGCGTGCTGGTCGGCGCGGTCGCTGTCAACGCGCCGAAGGACCTGATCAGGCTCAAGCGGTCCATCGCCGCGGGCGAGGCGATCTGACTACGACCGCGGGTAGCATGACCGGCATGATGCGTGGCCTTGGCGAGCTCGAATCCACGATCATGGACTGGATGTGGGCCAGGCGGCGTCCCGCCTCGGTCCGCGACGTCTTCGAAGACCTCAAGCAGCGGCGGACCATCGCCTACACCACGGTGATGACCGTGATGGACAAGCTGCACACCAAGGGCATGCTCCGGCGCGAGGCCGTCGGCCGCGCCTACGTCTACGAACCGGTCGCCTCCAAGGAGGCGTACACCGCCGACCTGATGCGCCGCGCGCTCGCGGGCAGCGGCAACCAGGCCGCCACCCTCGTGCACTTCCTCGAACGGCTCACCCCCGAGGAGGCCGCGGCGCTGGAGGCGGCCCTTCAGGTCTACCCGCACCGGGGCCGTCCCGCATGATCGCCGCCGTCGTCCTGGCCTGTTACACGGTGGCGGCGGCCGTCTGGCTGCCCGTGCTGGGGCAGCGGGCCGCCAAGTGGTCCGACCGGGCGCCGCGGCTGGCCATCGCGCTGTGGCAGGCGGGAGCGGCGTCCGTGGTGGCCTCGGCCGTGCTCGCCGCGCTGGCCTTCGCCGTGCCGGCCGAGATCGTGGGCCACGGGCTGGCGGGGTTGTTCGAGGCGTGCGCCGACATGCTCGGCGACGGCTCCAGCGTGTCCCGGGTGGGGTTCGCGGCCATGCTGGCGGCCGGCGCGGTGCTGTCCAGGGTGCTCTGGTGCGGCGTGACGGTGCTGGTGCGGGCCGCCGTGGAACGTCGCCGGCACGCCGCCATGTTGCGGCTGCTCGGGCGGCGCGACGCCGAGCTGGGCGTGGTGGTGATCGACTACGACGAGCGGCTGGCGTACTGCGTGCCGGGCCGGCGCGCTCAGACGGTCATCACCACGAGCGCGCTGCGGGCCCTGACGCCGGAGCAGATCGCCGCCGTGCTGGCGCACGAGCGGGCGCACCTGCGCGGCCGTCATCATCTGGTGCTGGCCGGGGCCGAGGCCCTGGTCCGGGCGTTTCCCAGGGTGCCGCTGTTCGAGCGGGCCAGGACGGAGATCGCGCGGCTGGTCGAGCTGCTCGCCGACGACGTCGCGGCCCGCCGCCACCCGCGCGCCCAGATCGCCGCGGCGCTGGTCAGCCTGGCCACCGGGCGCGCGCCCGCGTTCACGCTCGGGGCGGGCGGGGAGACGGCGCTCAGCCGCGTACGCCGGCTGCTCGGCCCCGAGCAACCGCTCGGCCGCCGCGAACGGCTGACCGGGCTGCTGGCGGTCAGCGCGCTGCTCGGCGGGCCGGCGGCGGTGGCGCTGGCGCCGGGGGTCGGCTCGTTCCTGGCCCACCACTGCCACTCGCTGCTGTCGCTCTGACGTACTACTACCCTTAGTAGCCAGGCGGCCGGACGGGGTCAGGCGACGCCCCAGCGCGTCCAGTGCTGCACGGCCGCCGCGACCAGTTGCACCGCCATGGCCGCGGCCAGCAGTCCCATCACCCGGGTGACCAGGTTGAGCCCGTTGTCCTTGAGCAGCCGCCCGATCACGGAGGAGAAGCGCAGCGTGAGCCACGTCAGGAGCAGCGCCGCGGCCAGCGCCAGGCCGACCGCCGTCACGGCCGCGGCGGTGGCCGCCTTCTCCATGTAGAGCATCGTCGCCGCGATGGCCCCCGGCCCGGCCAGCAGCGGCGTGCCGAGCGGGACGAAGGCCACCGCTCCGCTCCCGGCGTTCGCCCGGTTGCGGGCGCAGTCGGCCTTGAGCAGGTCGAGCGCGATGAGCGCGAGCAGCACGCCGCCGGCCACCTGCAGCGCCTGCAAGGAGATGCCGAGCGCGTCGAGCAGCCCGTTGCCGAGCACCGCGAACACGGCGACGATGCCGGCCGCCACCAGCACGGAGACCCTGGCCGTACGGCGGCGGCCCGCCGGGTCCTGGCTCCTGGTGAGGGTGAGGAAGATCGGGATGGCCGCCAGCGGGTCGAAGATGACCAGCAGCGTGACGAAAGCCTGCACGAACAGCGACATGACCTGCTCCACGGGTACGGAGGGGTTCCCCGCGGTCAGCGCGCGGGGCCGGGCCGGATCTCCGTGGAGCGGCAGGGCACGGTCCGGCGCAGCCACACCGCGCCGCCGTGTTCCCGCCTGTTCATGCCCGCCCGAACGGGGGCGGCGGCCGGGCTATTCCCGAGGCGTCCGGATGGCGTCAGACTGCCCGTTCTACTATTCAGGATAGTAGGCTGGCCGTCCGCGCCGAGCCGGTCCCCGACCTCCCTCTTCGCCCCCATGCCGTCGACAGGAGGCTCACCTCCCTCTTTACCGGCATACCCCATACCCCTAAAATCGGTCACCCCACCTAAGGAGTATCACCATGGACCATAGTGGACATCACCCTCCCTCCTCCTCGTCGGAGCACCAGCACGCCGCCCCGCCCGCCGCTCCGCCCGCCGCCACGTGGGCCATGGCCGCCCAGGCGACCCTGCACTGCCTGACCGGATGCGCGATCGGCGAAGTGCTCGGCATGGTGATCGGCACCGCGCTCGGCCTGTCCAACCTCACCACCGTGATCATCTCGGTGGCGCTGGCCTTCGTGTTCGGTTACGCGCTGACCATGCGCGGCGTCCTGCGTGCCGGGGTGGACTTCAAGTCGGCGCTGAAGGTGGCGCTGGCGGCCGACACCATCTCGATCGCGGTGATGGAGGTGCTGGACAACACCGTGATGGTGACCGTGCCGGGCGCCATGGACGCCGGGCTGGGCAACTGGCTGTTCTGGGTGGCGCTGGCCGGGTCGCTGCTGGTGGCGTTCCTGCTGACGACGCCGGTGAACAAGTGGCTGATCTCCCGCGGCAAGGGTCACGCCGTGATCCACCAGTACCACCAGGGCCACGGCGGCCACCAAGGTCACGACGACCACGGGGGCCATCAGGGACACGATGGCCATCACGGCCACCAGGGCCACTGACAGGGACACCACCCCAGGCACGACACGAGCCGACCCGTCCGGGATCCGTCCGCGATCGCCGACGGATCCCGGACGAGAGGCGGGCCCGCTCACAGACACCCGCCCCGCCCCCATGACCGGCCCTCCTGACCGCCACACAGGCCGGCCCCCACACAGGCCGACCCCGACGCCGAACCCGGAGATCGCGGCAACCCCGACACGACGCCCAGCCCACCGCCGCGACCGGGCATTCCCTCCCTGACGCCATCGCAGGCCCATCCAACGCCGAGCCAGGAGGGCACGGCCACCTCGGCATACCCTCGACTCACCGCCATGAGCGGGCATCTCCTTACGTCGCAAGGGGCGCCCCCGACGTCGAGCCAAGAGCACGCGGCGATCCCCCGACGCGACGTCTCCCGCGACGCGTCAACCCGCACACCCACCCACCCCGGGCACGCCAAGCCCGCACACCCCAGCCCCTGACGCACCCCGCATACCCCCTCCCCGCACACCCCGGCCCCGTGAGGCACACCGCATACCCCTCCCCTGCACACCCCGGCCCGCTGACCCGCTCCGCATACCCCACCCCCGCCCTCCGCAGCCCCTGGCGCGCTCCGCATAACCCCGGCATGCGGGGGCCGCGGCGTGTGGACCGG
>NZ_JBSFGJ010000021.1:0-28080 GCF_053596515.1 Nonomuraea sp. NPDC001684 | reverse complement strand
AGGGTGCGAGGGCCGGGGTGCGAGGGCCGGGGTGCGAGGGCCGGGGTGCGAGGGCCGGGGTGCGAGGGCCGGGGTGCGAGGGCCGGGGTGCGAGGGCCGGGGTGCGAGGGTGAGGTATGGAGGCGCGGCCCGGCCCGCATACCCAGTCCTCTTACGCGTGGCGCATACCCCCGCCCCGCATACCGCGCGCCCCATCCCCATACCCCAGCCCCCCACCCATCCCGCAGATCGCCGCCTGACCCGCGCCCCCGGCCCCCTACACGTGCCGCATACCCCCGCCCGGCACATCTCCCGGCCCACCGCCACCCCCGCCCTCCGACGCACCCCGCACGCCCTCGCCCCCGACACGTCCCGCACACCCAGCCCCGCGCATGTGTCACTTGCGCGTCCCTGCCCCGTGACACATCACCCCCCGACGCCCCGCCATAGGCCGCCGGAGCTGCGGGAATGTCGTCGTCGCGCGGTCGCCCTTCCGCATCGCCGGCGCACGTGGGCCCGCCGTCAGGCAGTGCCGCCCGGACGGTCTCCGGCGCGCGGACTTGACAGATACCCCCCCGGTGTATGTATGTTCATCGCCAGATACCCCCTACCGGTATTTCCGGGGAACCCAAAAGACCCGCCCGCATCCCCACCGGGGTACGGCGTAGCGCTGGAGAATGCTCATGTCCGCACCATCCCCCCGGCGATGGACCGCCCTGGCCCTGATCGCCACGGCCCAGTTCATCGTCATCATGGACACGTCGATCATCGGCGTGGCCCTCCCCCGCATCCAGGAAGACCTCGGCTTCTCGCAGGAGAACCTGTCGTGGGTCTTCAACGCCTACGTCGTCGCCTTCGGCGGGCTCCTGCTGCTCGGCGGCCGGCTCTCGGACCTGTTCGGCGCACGCAAGCTGTTCGGCGCCGGCTGGCTCATCCTGCTCGCCGGCTCGCTCGTCGCCGGCATCGCCCCCGAGGTGTGGGTCGAGCTCACCGGACGTGCCGTCCAGGGCGTCGGCGCGGCCCTGATCGCCCCGTCCGCGCTGACCCTGCTGATGATGCTGTTCGGCCACGACCCCAAGGAGCTCACCAAGGCCCTCGCCCTGTACGGCGCGGCCGCCCCGGCGGGCGGCACCGCGGGCGTGTTCCTCGGCGGCGTCATCACCGAGTACCTGAGCTGGCCCTGGGTCTTCTACATCAACATCCCGATCGCGCTCGTCGCGCTCTTCGCCACCCGTCCGCTGATGCCCGCCGGTCAGTCCCAGCGCGGCTCCATCGACATCCTCGGCGCGCTGACCGTCACCGCCGGGCTGGGCGCGGCCGTCTACGCCATCGTCCGGGCGCCCGAGGTCGGCTGGGGCTCCGCCCAGACCTGGGGCGTGCTGGCCGCCGCGATCGCGCTGCTCATCGCCTTCCTGGCGATCCAGGCCCGCCGCCGCGAGCCGCTGATGAGGCTGTCGATCTTCCGTACGCCGAACCTCGCCGCCGCCAACCTGACCCAGCTCCTGCTCGGCGGGGCCTGGATCCCGATGTGGTTCTTCCTGAACCTCTACCTGCAGCAGGTCCTCGGCTACAGCGCCTTCCCCAGCGGCGCGGCCCTGGTGCCGATGACCGTCCTCATCATGCTCGGCATGATCGTCCTGGCGCCGCGCGCCATCAACCGGTTCGGCCCCAAGGCCGTCACGGTGGCGGGCCTGGTCCTGCTCGCGGTCGGGATGGGCTGGCTGTCGCTGATCAGCCCCGAGGGCAGCTTCGCGGTCGACGTCCTGCCCGCCAGCCTGGTGGCCGCGCTCGGCATGTCGCTGGCCTTCATCCCCTCGCTCGGCACCGCCATCTCCTCGGCCCGTCCCGAGGAGGGCGGCCTGGCCTCCGGCATCGTCAACACCAGCTACCAGGTCGGCTCGGCCCTCGGGCTGGCCGCCATGACGGCCGTCGCCGCCGCCAACGGCGCCGCCCAGCTCGGGAACCTGCCCGCGCTGACCGACGGCTTCTCCTCGGCCTTCGTGGGAGCCGCCGGGATCGCGGTCGCCGGCGCCCTGATCGCCGCGCTGACGCTCCGCTCGCGGGGCGCCGCACCCGCCGAGGCCGCCGACACCGCCGAGACCACCGCCGCCACCCGCGGCTGACCTCGACGCTCACAGCTCCGAAGGAGATCCTCATGTCCATCCTCATCGCCTACGACGGTTCACCCGACGCCCGCCACGCCGTCGAGGAGGCCGCCCGGCTGTTCCCCGGCGCGTCCGCGGTGGTGCTGTACGCCCGTCAGCCCCTGGAGAGCCTCGCCGCCCACCTCGAAGGGCATCCCGCCCTGGAGGACCTGCGGGACATCGACGCCAGGACCATGGACGCCTCGGAACGGCTGGCCGCCGAGGGCGCCGACCTCGCCCGCTCCCTCGGGCTGCGGGCCGAGCCGCGGGTCGCCTCGGTCCCGGAGGAGGTCGTCGCCGCCGCCATCGTCGACGCCGCCGAGGAGGTCGACGCCTCGCTGATCGTCCTGGGCTCGCGCGGCCGGCAGGGGCTGCGGGCGCTGCTGTCGGGCAGCACGTCCACCCACGTCATGCACGCCACCGCGCGCCCCACGCTGATCGTCCCGTCCAAGCCGCTGGCCGACGCCCGTCGCGCCGCCGAGCACCGCGCGGCCCGCTGAGATCGTCGAGAGACGCCCGGCTCCCATCGGGAGCCGGGCGTTTCGGCGTTCCGGTGAACGCGCCGGACCTGGCGTGCGTATCCCCACACGAGCCGGAACGACGGCCTGTTACGCCGGATAGTACGGGCGAAATGCCAACAAGCAGGGCGACCTTCGGTACTATTCCGCCTCAGGCATGGAGGCGTACGAGGAGGCATCGTAGTGGTCGTGGCGACGAGGCTGGGGCGAGCGGCAGTGGCCGTGACACTTGCGGCGGTCGCGGCGGTCTCCATCCCGGGCGTCGCCTCGGCCGATCCGTCGCCCGCCAAGGCCAAGGCCAGGCTGGTGAAGCTGAACGAGCGGGCCGACGAGGTGGTCGAGCAGTACAACCAGGCGACCGAGGCGCACAAGAAGGCCAAGCAGAAGTACGACGCGCTCAACGCCGAGGTCGCGAGCAAGAACGCCCAGGCGGACGGGTTACGCAAAGACCTCGTCTCGGCGGTGGTCAGCGACTACCAGTCGGGCCCGCTCACGACCTGGGGCCGCTTCGTCGCCGACGGCACCCCCGACGAGGTGCTGAGCGGCATGGCCGCCCTGGAGCAGATCTCCCGGGCCAGAGCGGCGAAACTGGCGGCGTTCCAGGCCACCACCAAGGACCTGCGCGCCCGGCGCGACGAGGCCCGGACCGTCCTGGCCGAGGCCGACGCGGCGCGCGACAAGGTGCGGGCGGAGAAGGCGAAGGTCGACAAGCTGGTCAAGGCGCAGACGAAGCTCCTGCGCAGGCTGGGCGCCTTCCGGGCGGGCGATCCGAACAGCGCCGGCATCAGGTACACCGGCTCGGCCTCCGGAAACGCCCGCCTGGCGTTGCAGTTCGCCTTCGCCCAGGTCGGCAAGCCCTACCAGTACGGCGCCGAGGGCCCGAGCTCCTACGACTGCTCCGGCCTCACCCAGGCCGCCTGGCGCACCGCGGGCGTCGAGCTGCCCCGCACCACCTGGACGCAATGGGCCTGGGGCGCGAGCAGACGCGTCTCGCTCGACGCGTTGCAGCCCGGCGACCTGCTCTTCAGCAAGGGGCTCGGCCACATGGGCATGTACGCCGGCAACGGGAAGATGGTCCACGCGCCCCAGACCGGTGACGTCGTCAAGGTGGTCGACCTCGACGACTACTGGCGCACCCGGCTGCTCGGCGCGGTCCGCCCCTGACCGGCCCGGCGAGCGGGGTGAGCAGGGGTGCTCCGGCTGTGCACGGGCCGGGTACGCGAAAGGGGCTCCGGGCGTCGTGCCCGGAGCCCTCTTCACTTGAGGCCGTTGTTCACTTGAAGCGGCGTAGCCGGAGGCTGTTGCTGACCACGAACACGCTGGAGAAGGCCATCGCGGCCCCCGCGATCATCGGGTTGAGCAGGCCGAGCGCGGCCAGCGGCAGGGCGGCCACGTTGTAGGCGAACGCCCAGAACAGGTTGCCCTTGATGGTGCCGAGCGTCCGGCGGGAGAGCCTGATCGCGTCGGCGGCCACCCGCAGGTCACCGCGGACCAGGGTCAGGTCGGACGCCTCGATGGCGGCGTCCGTGCCGGTGCCCATGGCCAGGCCCAGGTCGGCCTGGGCGAGCGCGGCCGCGTCGTTGACGCCGTCGCCGACCATCGCCACGACCTTGCCCTCGCCCTGGAGCTCCTTGACCACGTCCACCTTGTCGGCGGGCAGCACCTCGGCGATCACCTCGTCGATGCCGACCTCGGCGGCCACCGTCCTCGCCACGGCCTCGTTGTCTCCGGTCAGCAGGACCGGGGTGAGACCGAGCGCCCGGAGCTGCTGGATGGCCTCCTTGCTGGTGGGCTTGATCACGTCGGCGACCACCAGCACCGCGCGGGCCTTGCCGTCCCAGCCGACCGCGACGGCGGTCCGGCCGCCCGCCTGGGCGGCGTGCAGAGCGCGTTCCAGGTCGGACGGCAGGTGCTGGGACCACTCCTCCAGCAGCCTCGGCCGGCCCACCAGGACCGCGTGCCCCTCGACGACGCCCTGGACGCCGAGACCCTCGACGTTCGCGAAGTCCTCGGGGGTGGGCAGGTCGCCGACGCGGGCGGCGGCGCCCTTGGCGATGGCCTGGGCGATCGGGTGCTCGGAGGCGTGCTCCAGAGCGCCCGCCAGGCGCAGCACCTCGGCCTCGTCCTCGCCCTCGGCCAGGTGCACGCCGGTGAGCGTCATCCGGCCCTCGGTGACGGTGCCCGTCTTGTCGAGCACCACCGTGTCGATGCGGCGGGTGGACTCCAGCACTTCGGGGCCCTTGATCAGGATGCCGAGCTGCGCGCCCCGGCCGGTGCCGACCAGCAGCGCCGTCGGGGTGGCCAGGCCGAGCGCGCACGGGCAGGCGATGATCAGCACGGCCACCGCGGCGGTGAAGGCCGCGCCGACGCCGTCGCCGGTGCCGAGCCAGAAGCCCAGCGTGCCGAGAGCCAGCGCGATCACGATCGGGACGAAGATGCCCGACACGCGGTCGGCCAGCCGCTGCACCTGCGCCTTGCCCGTCTGGGCGTCCTCGACCAGCTTGGCCATCTGGGCGAGCTGCGTGTCGGCACCGACCCGGGTGGCGCGGACGACCAGCCGGCCGCCCGCGTTCACGGTCGCGCCGGTGACCGTGTCGCCGGGACGCACCTCGACGGGCACCGACTCGCCGGTCAGCATCGAGGCGTCGACCGCGGAGGTGCCCTCCTCGATCACGCCGTCCGTGGCGATCTTCTCGCCGGGCCGCACGACGAACAGGTCGCCCACGGCCAGCCGGTCGCTGGGGATGCGGGTCTCCACGCCGTCGCGCAGCACCGCGACGTCCTTGGCGCCCAGTTCCAGCAGGGCGCGCAGGGCGGCGCCCGCCCGGCGCTTGGAGCGGGCCTCGAAGTAGCGGCCGGCCAGGATGAACGCCGTCACCCCCGCCGCGGCCTCCAGGTAGATGTTGCCCGACCCGTCGGTGCGCTCGATCGTGAACGCGAAGGGGTGGGTCATGCCCGGGGTGCCGGCCGTGCCGAAGAACAGCGCCCACAGCGACCAGCCGAGCGCGGCGATGGTGCCGACCGAGATCAGCGTGTCCATCGTGGCGGCGCCGTGGCGCAGGTTCGTCCAGGCGGCCTTGTGGAACGGCCAGCCGGCGTAGACGACGACCGGCGCGGTGAGCACCAGCGACATCCACTGCCAGTTGGTGAACTGCAACGGCGGGATCATCGCCATCGCGATCACCGGCACCGCCAGCACCACCGAGGTGATCAACCGGCTGCGCAGCGGGCGCAGCTCGTCCTCCGGCTCCCGCTCGCCCGGCTCGCCCTCGGAGCGGGGCGGCGCGGGCAGCGCGGCGGTGTAGCCGGCCGCCTCCACCTGGGCGATCAGCTGCTGCGGATCGACGCCTTCGGGGAAGGTGACCTTCGCCTTCTCGGTGGCGTAGTTGACCGTGGCGGTCACGCCGTCCATCTTGTTGAGCTTGCGCTCGATGCGGTTGGCGCACGAGGCGCAGGTCATGCCGCCGATCGAGAGTTCGACCGCGTTCTGCCGGTCATCGGTGACAGAGGTCATCACCGTTCCCCTTTCCCAGTGGCTTTTCTCAGTGGCTGTGGTTGCCGTGCCCGGCGGGCGTCGCCGACGCGTCGGGGGTGGCGGGCCGCGGCCCGGCCGCAAGCGTGAAGTCGGCGGTACGGACCTCGCCCTCGTGCTGGAAGTCCAGGAACAGGCGGTAGTCGCCGCCGCTCGGCACCTCGGCGTAGAAGACGATCTCGGGCCCCGGCTGCGTCCTGCCGTCGCCCGGCTCGCCGTCGGGGTGGACGTGCAGGTAGGCCAGGTCACGGCCGCGGAGGGCGACCAGGTGGCCGAAGGCGCCGAGGTAGGGCTGCAGGTCGGTGACCGGCTTGCCGTCCTTGCTGACCTTGAGGGTGAGCTTGCTGGCCTGGCCGGGCGTCAGGTCGCCGTCGAGGGTGACCTCGTAGCCGTCGACCTTGGAGGTGCGGCCGGTCTCCGGCAGCGGCTTGGGCTGGTAGTCGCCCGCCACGGCCAGGTCGGCGCCCAGCGTCAGGGCCGCGCCGCCGGTCGGCGCGAAATCGGCGAAGGCCCGGTAGCCGCCCGCCTCGGGGAAGGTGACCTTGACCGACCAGATGCCGTCGGCCGACATCTCCGGGTGGACGTGCTGGAAGCTGCCCAGGTCGCGGGAGACCACGATGAAGTGCAGCTTCTTGTCGTGCTGGACCTGGTAGTCGGTGACCGGGCGGCCGTCGGGGCCGGTCACGGAGAAGCGGAAGTCGGCCGGCTCGCCGGGCTTGAGCGACGTGGTGAGCGGGTTGAGGGTGTAACCGTTCTCGGACACTTGGAGCCCCCCGGGGGTATCGTTCTTCTTCGTCGTCGTCGGCTGCTGGGCTGTGTGCTGGTTGTGGCCCGCGCTCTGCGCGGTCTCCACGGGGGCCGTCATGGCGCTGTGGTCGGCGGCGGGAGCGGCCCCGACCGGGCCCACGACCTTGCCGGCGCCCAGGGCCCCGCCGAAGACGACGGCCAGCCCCAGGGCGTAGGAGCCGAGCTTGGCTGCGGTGTTCACGACTGGTTCGCCACTTCGTACCCGGCCTCCTCGACGGCGGCGACGATCTTCGCCGCGTCGATCGGGCTGTCACTCTCGACGGTCAGCAGGCCGGAGGCCAGATCGACCTCGACGCCGGTCACCCCGGCGACCTCGCCGACCTCCTCCTTGACCGAACTGACGCAGTGGCCGCAGGTCATGCCCTTGACGGTGTAGGTGGTGGTGCTCATATCGGTCTCTCCCTCAATCCGGTCAGGAACGAACAAGTCTGGCGATGGCGTCGGAGGCTTCCTTGACCTTGGCCTCGGCCTCCGGGCCGCCCTTCGCGGTGGCCTCGGCGACGCAGTGGGCCAGGTGGTCCTCCAGCAACGACAGGGAGAACGACTTCAAGGCGCTGGTCGCGGCCGACACCTGGGTCAGGATGTCGATGCAGTACTTGTCGTCCTCGACCATCCGCTGCAGGCCGCGGACCTGCCCCTCGATGCGGCGCAACCGCATCCCTTGGTCCTGCTTGCCACTGCCGTGTCCAGCCATGTCAGCCCTCCCTCGGCTCGTTGCCGTTGAAGACACTATACCCCCCTATGGTATTCAGAAGGCAAGTGGCGGCCCCTGCCGACGAGATCCGGCGGCCGGATGAAAGGCTGAAGGCATGTTCCCGGAGACTCCCGCCGCCGCCGCGGCGCTGTCGGTGGCCGGTCGTCACTGCTCGCCCGCGCTGCTCAACCACTGCGTGCGCGCCTACCTGTGGGGAGCGATGTACGGCGCGGCCCACGGCATCGCCTTCGACGACGAGCTCTACTACGTCTCGGCGCTGCTCCACGACATGGGGCTGACCGAGCCCTTCGACAGCCACCGGCTGCCGTTCGAGGAGGCGGGCGGGCAGCTCGCCTGGGTGTTCGGCACGGCGGCCGGCTGGCCGGCCGAGCGCGCCGAGCGGGCCGCCGAGATCATCAGGCTGCACATGCGCGCCGACGTGTCCGCCGCCGACGACCCGGAGTCCCACCTGCTGCAGGTCGCCACGAGCTGGGACGTGGTCGGGCGGCGGCCCGAGGAGTTCGCGCCGGACGCGCGGGCGGAGCTGCTCGCCCGCCATCCCAGACTGGGCTTCGGCGCCGAGTTCCTGGCCTGCTTCGAGGACCAGGCCAGGCGCAAGCCGGACAGCGCCGCCGCGGCGTCGGTCCGGAACGACGTCGCGGGGCGGATCGCCGCCAACCCGCTGGACGGCGCCTGACCCGAGCCCCGGCGACTGATCCCAGCCCCGGCGGCTGACCCGAGCCCCGGCGACGCCGCAGGTCAGGAACCGGGCCGCAACGAGTTCCGGTACGGCGTCATGAACCGCGTCCTCGGCATCTGGTCGGCCAGCACGCCGCCGTCCACGACCAGGGTGGAGCCGGTGACGTAGCGGGCCGACTCCGAGACCAGGTACGCCACCGCGCCGGCCACGTCGTCCGGCCTGCCGTACCCGCCGCGCAGCGGGATGCGCTCCTCCCACGCCGCCTCGAAGGCCGCGCGGTCGAAGGGGAAGTCGCCGTCGATCGGAGTGGCGATCATGCCGGGCGCCACGGCGTTGACGGTGATGCCATGAGCGCCCAGCTCGGCGGCGAGCGAGCGGGTGATCAGCTCCAGGGCGCCCTTGGAGGCGTTGTAGTGGGCCAGCCCGGCTTCGGCCATGAGGCCGTTCTTGGAGGAGACGTTGACGATCCGCCCCCGCACGCCGTCGGCGATCATGTGCTCGGCCACCCGCTGGGCCAGGAAGAACGGCGCGTCGCAGTTGACCCGCATGACGGCCTGCCAGCCGGCCACGGTGATCTCGTTGAAGTGTTCGAGCCGGGCCACCCCGGCGTTGTTGACCAGGACGTGGATCGGCCCGTGGTCGCGGCGGACCGCGTCGGCCAGCCCGGCCAGGCCCTCGGTGTCGGCCAGGTCGAAGTCGTAGGCGCAGCCCGCGCCCGGCCGGTCGACGGTGATCACCCGGTAGCCGTCGGCCGTCAGGCGCGCGGCGATGGCCTGGCCGAGGCCCCTGGCGGCCCCGGTGACCACGGCCAGTTCGGTCATGACAGCCCCAGCAGGTCGAGCGACGGGCGGTGGATCAGCTTCTCGATCTCCTCCCGGTCCAGGGGCGGCAGACCGGGGATGCCGGGGACCGCGCCGACCGCCCGCAGCCCCGCCACCGAGGCGTCCACCGTGGTGAAGGGGTAGTCGCTGCCGAACAGCAGCTTGCCCCACACCCCGTAGTCCTGGGCCAGGCGCAGGCTGTGCCAGAGCTGGAAGGGGCGGTAGTGCAGGGCGGAGACGTCGGCGTAGACGTGGCGGTGCTTGCGGATCACCGCGATGCACTCGCCCTCGTACGGGTGGCCGAGGTGGGCCAGGACCATGCGCAGCTCGGGGTGCCTGATGGCGACCTCGTCCAGGTGCACCGGCAGCGCGTAGCGCAGGGGCGCGGCCGAGACGAACGTGGTCCCGGTGTGCACCAGCAGCGGCAGGCCGTGGCGGGCGGCGTAGGCGTACAGGTCGTCCAGCTCGGGCGCGGCCGGGTCGAAACCGGCGTACATCGGCATGAGCTTGATGCCGCGCAGCCCCAGGTCGCGGTGGCCGTGTTCGAGCTCGTCGCGCCAGCCGGGCTGGGTCGGGTCGAGCGACAGGTAGCCGATGAGCCGGTCGGGGTGCTCGCCGGCGTAGGCGGCCACGGCGGCGTCGTCCACCCACAGGCCCGACCGCCTGGCCTTGCCGCCCACCACGACGGTACGGGTGCCGGCGGGCGAGGTGGCGGCGTAGTCCGCCCAGCGCACGGTCAGGTCGACGTGACCGCCGTGCGCGCGGGCGGACTCGGCCGCGAACGGGTCGCCGACGTCGTCCGGGCAGCTGAACAGGTGGGAGTGGACGTCAACGATCACGCTTCTCCCAGCCCTCCTTGAACATGTTCCAGAACCGGTGGGACGGCGGGTGCTCGGCGAAGACCTCGTCGGCCAGCTCGACGCCGAGGCCGGGCCGCTCCGGCAGGCCGACGTGACCGTCGACCACCGGCAGCACGCCCTTCAGCGCGTCGAAGACGTACGGCTCCAGCATGCCGTCGAACGTCTCCAGGACCAGCAGGTTCGGCATGCCGAGCACGGCGTGCACGGAGGCCGTGGTGCACAGCGGGGAGTTGGAGTTGTGCGGGGCGACGAGCATGGCGTGCACGTCGGCCTGCGCGGCCAGCTTCCTGATCTCGGTGAAGCCGCCGGCCATCGACAGGTCGGGCTGGATGATGTCCACCGCGCCGGTGGCGAACAGCCGGGCGTACTCGTAGCGGTTGTGGAAGTGCTCGCCGCCGGAGATGGGCATGGCGGCGCGGGCGCGCAGCTCGGCGTAGCGCTCGATGTGCGTCCACGGCAGCGGCTCCTCGAACCAGCCGAGGTCGAACGGCTCCAGCTCGCGCACGAGCCGGACGGCGGTCGGCATCGCGAACCGGGCGTGCCCCTCGACGAACAGGTCGAGGTCGGGCACGGCCTCGCGGACCGCCGCGACGATGTCGACCGAGAGCCGCAGCTCGGCCCGGGACAACTCGCCCAGCCCGGCGCCGAACGGGTCGAACTTCAGCCCGGTGTAGCCGCGGGCCGCGACCTCCTTGGCCTTGGCCGCGAACGCCTGGGGGTCGCGTTCGCCGGTGTACCAGCCGTTGGCGTAGACCCGCACCCGGTCGCGGCAGGCGCCGCCGGTCAGCCGGTAGACGGGCACGCCCAGCGCCTTGCCCATGATGTCGTGGAGCGCCTGGTCGACGCCGGAGACGACGATGCCGCCGACGTCGCCGCCGCGCAGGAAGTCGCCCTGGTACATCCGCAGCCAGATCTCCTCGACGTCGAAGGGATCGGCCCCGATCAGATGGCGCTGGGCCATGGCCTCGGTCAGCGAGCAGGTCTCCCGGCCCCGGTAGGGGTGGGTGATCTCGCCGATGCCGCTCAGCCCTTCGTCGGTGTGGATGCGCACGTAGGAGAAGTCGCGCCAGGCGGTGCCCAGCGAGAGGGTCTCGACGCGGCTGATCCGGCCGGCGGGGCCGGCCGGGCGGCTGGTGTCAACGGTGAGCATCGGCGCCGCCCATGGTGCTGACGTCGGTCAGGTCGAGCACGTCGCCGCGGGCGAGCCTGGCCGCGGTGGCGGCCGCCTCCAGCAGGTGGTCGGCGTCGGCGTCGGTGTGGGCGTAGGAGACGTGGCTGCGCTTGAGGTTCAGTGGCAGCTCGAAGACGCCGTGCTCCAGCAGCCGGCGGCGGTACCCGATGAACATGTTGGCATCATTGCGCAGCAGGTCGTCGTAGGTGCGGGCGGGTCCGGTCATGAAATATCCGACGAAGACCGAGCCGTACCCGCTGACCAGCGCCGGGATGTCCAGCGAGGCGAACACCTCGGCCAGGCCGGTCCTGATCCGCTCGCCGAGGCGGAAGACGTGCTCGTGCACCGGCTCCTCGCGCAGCTTGCGCAGCGTGGCCAGGGCGGCCGCCACGACGGCGGGGTGGCCGTTGTAGGTGCCGGCGAAGAAGGCGGGGCCGCCCGGTCGCGAGCTGAACAGCTCCATGAGATCGGCGCGGCCTCCGAGCGCGCCCACCGGGTAGCCGTTCGCGATCGCCTTGCCCATGGTGGTGAGGTCGGGGGTGATCCCGCAGATCGCCTGCCAGCCGCCCAGGTGGTGGCGGAAGCCGGTGATGACCTCGTCGAAGATCAGCACGCTGCCCGCCCTGGTGCACTCGGCGCGCAGCGTCTGCAGGAACTCCTGCTCGGGCAGCAGGCAGCCGACGTTGTGCGGCACCGGCTCCAGGATGACGGCGGCGATGTCGTCGCCGTGCTCGGCGAACGCCCGGCGTACCGCCTCGGGGTCGTTGAACGGCAGGACCAGCGTGGCCTGCAGCACCTCGGGCAGGATGCCGGTCGAGATCGGGTCGTGGGTGCCGACCTTCTCCGGCGCGGAGATCACGTTGAGGCTGACCGCGTCGTGCCAGCCGTGGTAGCAACCCTGGAACTTGACCACGAGCCGGCGGCCGGTCGCGGCCCTGGCCACGCGCAGGGCGTGGAAGGTGGCCTCGCTGCCGGTGCTGGTCAGGAGCACCTTCTCCACGCTCGGCACGAGCTCTGCCAGCGTCTCGGCGAGCTCGACCTCGCCGGCCGTGACGCCCACGCCGCACAGGTCCACCGTGCGGCCGGCCTCGGCGACGGCCGCGCTGACGTCGGGGTCGTTGTGGCCGAGCAGCGGCGGGCCGAAGGCGGCGTGGTAGTCGACGAACTCCCGTCCTTGCGAGTCGCGGAAGCGGGCGCCGGCGGCATGGGTGATCACCAGGTCGGTGAGCCCGGGAATGCTGCGCTGCCCGCTGTTCACGCCGCCGGGGATGACCTGGCGTGCGCGCTCGGCTAGGTGCTTCAAATCTCTCTCCTCCGACGCGCCTCCCGGCCCGGCCCGGCCTGGGAAGCGCTGATCGTCCGCCACAAATTCCGAACAGTGTTTGGCAATACCGAACAGACGAGGGAGATTGAAACACGAGATTGGGTGGGGGTCAACGGTGAATTCCGCTAAGCTGTTCGGCTGTGACGAACACTGCTGCTGAGGAATCGCGATATTGGGTCCGCAGCGTCGCCCGCGCCGCCGAGGTGCTGGAGGTCCTGTCCCGCGTGGGGCCGGGTGGCGGCATGAGCGTGACCGAGGTCGCCGCGGCCTGCGGGCTGAGCAAGAGCGCCGCCTTCGCCACCCTCTACACGCTGCGCGGCTACAGCCTGGTCGCCGACGACGGCGAGGGCATGAACCGCCGCTACCGGCTGGGCATGGCGCTGTCCAGGCTGGGCGCCAGGGCCCAGGAGCAGCTCTCGCTGCGCGACGTGGCCCGCCCCGCGCTGGTCGCGCTCACCGAACGCACCGGGATGAACTCCAGGCTCGCGGTGCCCGAGGCCGGCCAGGCGGTCGTCGTCGACCAGGTGAGCAACGGCGAGCGCATCCAGGTCGACCTGCGGATGGGCACCAGGGAACTGCCCCACTGCACCGGGCTGGGCAAGGCGCTGCTGGCCGAGATGGACGACGAGGAGGTCGCCAGGGTCGTCGGCCACGTCGGCCTGCCGCGCCGCACCGGCAACACGATCACCGAGCTGCCGTTGCTGCTGGCCCACCTGAAGACGGTCAGGGAACTCGGCTACGCGGTCGACGACGAGGAGGACGCCGACGGCATCTTCTGCATCGGCAGCGCGCTGCGCGACCACACCGGCGCCTGCGTCGGCGCGATCAGCATCACCTCGCTCAAGCGCGACCTGCCCGCCTGGCGCTACCAGGAGCTCGGCCGGGAGGTGAGAGAGACGGCGGCGATGATCTCCCAGCATCTCGGGCATGCCACGTGACGGCTTGACAGATGCCTCATCCACTGTCTAGCGTCCTCGCCAATCGTTTCGGGCGAAGATCCGACTCCGAGCGCCGCGGCCCCCGGCGCCGGACGTCTGGCCGCAGCACCGCCGCCTGCCCGCCTTCGCACGTCGCCCGGCCTTCCCATCACCCCGCTCCCGAAGGCCTCCCCCCATGAACCATGTAGCCGACGTCGCGCGCCTTCTCGCGCTCGACGCCTCCCGACTCGCCGACGGCACGCTGCTGCGTGTCGCGGGCTATCACCGCGCCGGTGACGGCGGTGGCAAGCTCGTCCGCTGGGACGCGGCCGCCACCGCGCCCGCCAACGGCGGCACCGTGCTGGGCTCCGCGCCCAAGGGCCGCTGGATCCAGCTGCACGACGGCTGCCTCGACTTCCGCGCCTTCGGCGTCTTCGACGACAAGACCCCCGCCGACGACGCCCTGGAGGCCATGGTCGGCGACCCCGCCGTCTCCAGGATCGAGGCCCACACCGACCTCAACTTCGTCAAGCGCCACAAGTTCCAGCGCTCCGGCCTGGTGCTCGACTTCGGCGGCCACACCATGACCACCGCCGGCATCGAGAAGAACTCCCACGACAACCCCTTCGGCGCGGTCCTGTTCTTCCAGGGCGAGCGGACCGGGACCACCGTCACCGGCACGCTCACGGCCACGCTCCCCGACCTGGCCGACGTCTTCGAGGTCGACTCCCGGCAGTTCCAGGTCGGCCAGTGGTGGGCCGTGCAGGTCGACGCGCTGGCCGGCACGTACGAACGCGAGCTCCAGCGCCTGGTCCAGATCACCCAGGTCGTCGACGGCCGGCACGTCCGGGTCAACTACAAGAACGGCTGGGAGCTGGCCGCCGGCCGTACGCTGACCTGGACGCTGGTCCGGCCGGTCGAGCGCGTGCACGTGCGCGACCTGCGCTTCGAGGCGGCCCCGGGCGGCGACGAGTACACCGGCTCGCACCCGATCGCCTACGAGTACGCCGTCCACTGCGACGTCGAGGACGTGCACGCCACCGGCAGCTTCTGGCCGGTGATCATGCGACGCTGGTGCACCCACTTCCGCACCGAGCGCTGCAGCCTGAAGAACCCCCCGACCGTCATGTACGGCGGAGCCGGCTACCTGACCCAGCAGATCTACTGCCTGTACGGCCACGTCGCCGACTGCACCACCTCCAACGTCCGCCATCTCAACGACTTCACCGCCAGCGCCTACTGCACGGTCGAGAACTGCCACGGCGACGGCGACGACGAGGGCGGCAACCCCTTCACCACCCACGGCCAGTACGAGCACGACCTGGTCTTCACCGGCAACTCCGGCCTCATGGACATCGCCAACAGCGGCGCGCTCTGGGGCACCAGCGCCAAGCGCATCACCGTGCGCAAGCACCTGTGCTCGTGGTTCGTCGCCGGAACCAAGATCACCGACCTGACGCTGGAGGACGTCCGGGTGATCCCGCGCTCGACGTTCGACCCGGCGGGAACGCTCCAGGTGAACGCCGACGGCCTGCACATGCGCGGCTGCTCGGCCAAGACGGTGGCGATCGGCCAGCGGTCCAGCCGCTCCGGCCGGCCCAACGTCATCGAGGGCTGCTCCTTCGAGCTGCCGAAGGACCAGGTGCTGGTGCAGACGCCGGTGAGCAACGCGCTGCACTTCAAGGAGTGCGCCATCACCGGTCTCGACGGCGCCACCCTGCGCGGCTCCGGCCCCCTTCGCTTCACCGGCTGCGTCCTGAGCGGATCGGGCAAGGTCTCGGTGGGCTCGGCCGACGTCGTGATCAGCGGCGGCCGGCTCGACGGCGTGCGCGTCGAGCTGAGCGCCGTGCGCGACCAGCGGCTGCGCCTGGAGGGCGTCACGCTGGAGAACGCCGCGCTCGGCCGGGCCGCCGGTCCGGGCGTCCTGACCTGGGAACTGGCCGCCTGCACGGCCACCGGCACCCGCGTCGAGCCGGCCACCGGCGACAACCGCTGGCGCGCCACCGGCTCCCGGTTCACCGGCGGCCGGCTCGACCTGACCGCCACCACCGTCCTGGTGCACACCGGCTGCACCGAGGAGGGCGTCGAGCGCGCCTTCCCGCCCGCCGGCCCCCGCGTCCTCATCGCCGACACCCTCGCACTGTAAGGAACCACCCCCATGGAACGTCGTGACATCCTGCGCGTCACCGGTTTAGCGGCTGTCGGCACCGTCCTGATGGCCAAGCCCGCGCTCGCCGAGCCGGACAAGAAGCCCAAGGACGAGGTGCAGGCGGTCGCCACCGTGGCCGAGCTGCTCGCCTTCGAGGCCGCCAAACTGGCGGACGGCACGCTGGCGCAGGTCGCGGGCTATCTCAAGCCGGGCGACGGCGGCGGCAAGCTCGTCCGCTGGGACGCGGCCGCCACCGCGCCCGCCAACGGCGGCACCGTGCTCGGCTCCGCGCCCAAGGGCCGCTGGATCCAGCTGCACGACGGCTGCCTCGACTTCCGCGCCTTCGGCGTCTTCGACGACAAGACCCCCGCCGACGACGCCCTGGAGGCCATGGTCGGCGACCCCGCCGTCTCCAGGATCGAGGCCCACACCGACCTCAACTTCGTCAAGCGCCACAAGTTCCAGCGCTCGGACCTGGTGCTCGACTTCGGCGGCCACACGATGCGCACCGCCGGCATCGAGAAGGCGGGCCAGGACGACCCGTTCGCGGCGGTGATGTTCTTCCGCGGCAAGGTCACCGCCACCACGGTCAGCCACAAGCTGAGCGCCCCGGTGCCCGACCTGTCGGACGTCTTCGAGGTCGCCGACTCCGCCGCCTTCAAGGTCGGGCAGTGGTGGAGCGCCGAGGTCAACGCGCTGTCCGGCCGCTGGGAGCGCGAGCTGCAGAAGCTGGTCGAGGTCACCCAGATCGTCGACGGCACGCACATCCGGGTCAACTACAAGAACGGCTGGGAGCTGGCCGCCGGCCGCACGATCACCTGGACCCTGGTCGAGCCGGTCGAGCGCGTGCACGTGCGCAACCTGCGCTTCGAGGGCGTCGCGGACGGCGACCAGTACACCGGCTCGCACCCGCTGGCCTACGAGTACGCCGTCCACTGCGACGTCGAGGGCATCCACGGCACGGGCACGTTCTGGCCGCTGATCATGCGGCGCTGGGCCACCCACTTCCGCACCGAACGCTGCACGCTGAAGAACCCCGCCAGCGTGACCTGGGGCGGGGCGGGCTACCTGACCCAGCAGATCTACTGCCTGTACGGCCACGTCCGCGACTGCCACACGGCCAACGCCCGGCACCTGAACGACTTCACCGCCAGCGCCTACTGCTACGTGGAGAACTGCCACGGCGACGGCGACGACCAGGGCCCGTTCGTCACCCACGGCCAGTACGAGCACGACCTGACCTACACCGGCAACTCCGGCCTGATGACCTTCGCCAACTCCGGCGCGGCCTGGGGCTCGGCGGCCAAGCGCATCACGGTGCGCAAGCACGTCTGCTCGTGGTTCGTGGCCCGGGTGAAGGTCACCGACCTGACGCTGGAGGACCTCCAGGTCATCGGCAAGCCGTCGCTGGAGGGCTCGGGCATGATCTGGGTCAACGCCGACGGCGTGCAGATGCGCGGCTGCTCGGCCAGCCACACGCTGATCGTCTCCCAGCAGTCGAAGGTGTCGCGGCGGCCCAACATCATCGAGGGCTGCGTCTTCAACGTCCCGGCCAAGAGCGAGATCGTCCAGGCGAACGTGACCGCGCCGCTGCACGTCAGCCGCACCACCTTCCACGGCCTGAACGGCAACGCCTTCAACGGCGCGGACCTGCGCCTGTCCGGCTCGACGCTGAACGGCGCCGAGGGCGCGGCCCCGCTGGTCCTGGCCGGTTCGGTGGCGCTGACCGGCTGCACGGTGAAGAACGTGGGCCTGGCCGCCGCCGGCAAGGCCGACCAGCGCATCCGCCTCGACGGCGGCACCGAGCTGGCCGAGGCCGGGCTGTCGCGGGTGGAGGCCGCCGGGCTGGTCTCCTGGCAGCTGGCCGGGGTCCGCAGCCAGAACGCCGGAGCCCACGTCCAGCTCGACGCCGGCCGGAACCGCTACGCGGCGACCGGCTGCCAGTTCGGCGGCGGCCGCCTGTCGATCAAGGCCTTCGAGGTGGTCCAGCACACGGGCAACGTCGAGGAGGGCGTCGCCAGGGAGCTGCCGGCTGACGGCCCGAAGGTCCTTACATCAGGAAATCTGGTGATTTAGGTGCGAAAAATAACGCTGGCGGTCGCGGGAGCGGGCAACCGGGGGCAGACCTACGCCTCCTGGATCGCCGCGCACCCCGATCGCGCGGAGCTGGTCGCCGTGGCCGACCCCGACCCCGCCCGCCGGGCCAGGCTGGCCGGCCCCGGCGTGCGCGAGTTCGGCGACTGGCGCGACCTGCTGCGCGAGCGGGTGGCCGACGCCGTCGTCCTGGCCACCCAGGACCGCCTGCACGTCGAGCCCGCCATCGCCCTGGCGCGGGCGGGCTACGCGCTGCTCGTCGAGAAGCCCATGGCGCCGACCGAGGAGGAGTGCCGCGAGATCGTCTCGGCCGTCGGCGAGACCGGCGTGCTGCTCGCCGTCTGCCACGTGCTGCGCTACACGCCCTACACCGCGCTGGTGAAGGAGACCGTGGACAGCGGCGTGCTCGGCGAGGTCATGAGCGTCGAGCACCTGGAGCCGGTCGGCTGGTGGCACCAGGCCCACTCCTACGTGCGCGGCCCCTGGCGCAGCGAGCGCCTGGCCAGCCCGATGCTGCTGGCCAAGTCCTCCCACGACCTCGACTGGCTGACCTACGTCACCGGGCTCAGGATCGAGCAGGTCGCCAGCTTCGGCTCGCTCGGCCACTTCAGGCCCGAGCGGCGCCCGGAGCAGGCCGCCGACCGCTGCCTCGACTGCGTCCTGGAGCCCCGGTGCCCGTACTCGGCTCCCCGGCTGTACCTGGACCGCGGCTACGACTGGCCGACCAGCGTCCTCGGCGAGAACGAGGAGCAGGTCATGGACGCCCTGCGCACCGGCCCGTACGGCAGGTGCGTCTACGCCTGCGACAACGACGTGGTCGACCACCAGGTGCTCGCCATGCAGCTGACCGGCGGCGCGACCGCGACCTTCACCATGACCGCCTTCACCGAGCAGACCCACCGCCAGACCAGGATCTTCGGCACCCACGGGCGGCTGATCGGCGACGGCGAGTCGGTCGAGGTCCTCGACTTCCGCGACGGCCGCAGCAGCCGGCGCAGCGTCGCCGAGACCGGCTCGAACGCCGGCGACGGCCACGGCGGCGGCGACGACGGCGTGATGGACGCCTTCGTCACCGCGCTGGCCACCGGCGACCCCGCACACGTGCGCTCGGGCCCCACCGAGTCGCTCCACAGCCACCTCGCGGTCTTCGCCGCCGAGAAGGCCCGGCACAGCGGCACGGTCGTCACCGTGCCCGCATTCTAGGAAGGAACCATCATGCGACTGCGCGCGCTGGCCGCCGCTGCGGCCGCCCTCGGCACGCTGACCGCCTGCGGCGGCGGCTCCGGAGGCGACGAGAAGCAGACCGTGACCATGTGGATCTACCCGAACATCGCCGACCAGCCCAAGCACCAGGCGTTCTGGGACGAGCAGACCAAGGCGTTCGAGGCGGCCAACCCGAACATCGACGTCAAGGTCGAGATCTACCCGTGGGCCAAGCGCGACGAGGCGCTGTCCACGGCGATCGCCGGCAACAAGGCGCCCGACGTGGTCTACCTCATCCCCGACCAGCTCCCCAAGTACGCCAGGACGCTGGAGCCGGTGGACGCCTACCTCGCCGACAAGGCCGACTACCGGGACAACGCCCTGAAGTCGGTCACCATCGACGGCAAGGTCATGGGCGCGCCGATCCTCATGTCGGCCAACCCGCTGGTCTGCAACCAGAAGGCGTTCGACGCCGCCGGCGTCACCGAGTTCCCCAAGACCTGGGACGACGTGCTCGCCCTGGCCCCGAAGTTCAAGGCCAAGGACGTCGACGTCACCAACTACTGGGCCGACCCCGCCGCCACCCTCAACCAGTCGTTCTACCCGCTGCTGTGGCAGGCGGGCGGCGACGTGTTCAGCCCCGACGGCAAGTCGGCGGCCTTCGGCGGCGCCGAGGGCGTCAAGGCGCTGACCTTCCTGAAGAAGCTGGCCGACGGCGGCTACGTGGAGAAGGACCTGCTGACCGGGCTGCCCAAGTTCGAGCAGACCAGGACCGCGCAGAACAAGGTGGCCTGCACCTGGCAGCAGCTGCCCGCCGACGTCGAGTCGTTCTGGGGCAAGGAGAACATCAAGGTCCTGCCGCCGCTGACCGACGCCAAGCAGGTCGCCTACGGCACGGTCGGCTCGCTGGCCCTGCTCAAGGCGTCCGACCACAAGGAGGCGGCGGGCAAGTGGATCGGCTTCGCCACCGGCGCCGCCCCGAGCAAGGCCTACGACCTGGCCTCGGGCTACTTCTCCCCGCGCAAGTCCACCGGCTCGCTGTACGCGGCCGACCCGGTGCAGGCCGAGGTGGAGAAGGCGCTCGACCTGACCACGGCCGGGCCGCTGCACGAGAAGGCGCGTGACGTGATGGGCGTCCTGGCTCCCGAGATCCAGGCCGCGCTGATCGGCAAGAAGACGCCCGAGCAGGCGCTCGCCGACGCGGCCAAGGCCGCGGACGCGCTGCTGGGTGGCTGATGGCGGCGATCGACGTCAGGCGGTGGGAGGCGCGGACCGGACTGCTGTTCGTCCTGCCGTGCCTCCTGCTCTTCCTGCTGTTCCGGTTCGGCCCGTCCGTCGCCGGGGTGCTGCTGGGGTTCTTCGACTCCTCCATCGGCGCCAGCCCGGAGTGGACCGGCGTGGACAACTACCGGCGGATGGCCGCCGACCCCGTCTTCTGGGAGTCGCTGCGCATCACGCTGATCTACACGATCCTGTACGTGCCGGCGTCGATGGCCGCCTCGGTGGGCATGGCGCTGCTGGTGCGCCGCGCCTTCCGCGGGGCGGCCTTCTTCCGCTCGGTCTTCTTCCTGCCCGTCGTCACCAGCCTGGTCCTGGCCGGGACGGTCTTCACCTGGCTGTTCTCCTCCGAGGGGCCGATCACCAAGCTCACCGGACAGTCCTGGCTGGCCTCCACCACGCTGGTCATCCCGGCCCTGGTGATCGTCTCGGTCTGGTCCAGGTTCGGGTACGGCATGCTGATCGTCCTGGCCCGGCTGCAGGACCTGCCGCGGGAGCTGGAGGAGGCCGCGCTCACCGACGGCGCCTCCACCTGGCAGCGGTTCCGCTACATCGTGGCGCCGCAGCTGCGCCCGGCGCTGTTCTTCGTCGCCGTGATCGAGACGACGAACTCCTTCCAGGTGTTCGACCTGGTCTACGTGATGACCGGCGGCGGCCCGGCGCACGGCAGCTTCACGCTGGTCATGGCCCTGTACGAGCAGGCGTTCAAGAACTTCGACTTCGGCTACGCCAGCGCCATCGGCGTCGCGCTGTTCGTCATGACCCTCGTGGTCGCGCTGGTCCAGCGCCTGGTGATCGGGAGGTCGAAGTGACGACATACCGCCCGTACAAGGCGCTGGAGCCGACCAGGGGCGGCAAGGTGGCCAGGTTCGTCCTGCTGGCCGTCGCCACGCCGGTCACGTTGTTCCCGTTCTACGCGATGGTCGTGCTGTCGCTGAAGCCGGGCACGGCCGTGACGTTCCCGGAGAGCATGCTGCCCTGGCCGGTCGACTTCAGCGCCTACGGCGAGGTGCTGGGCGGCCGCGACCTGGTCACCTGGACGGTCAACACGCTCATCTACTCCGTGGTCAGCGTGGTGGCCGTGCTGCTGCTGGCCTCGCTGGCCGGATACGCCTTCGCCAAGAAACGGTTCCCCGGCCGCGAGCCCATGTTCTGGTCGTTCCTGGCCATGGTCATGGTGCCCTACCACGTGACGCTCATCCCGACCTTCATGCTCATCGCCGAGCTGGGCGGGGTGGACACGTACTGGGGGCTGATCCTGCCGACGCTCGCCAACGCGCAGGCGGTCTTCCTCATGCGGCAGTTCATCATGGGCCTGCCGGACGAGCTGTTCGAGGCGGCCCGGCTCGACGGCGCCTCCGAATGGCGGATCTTCATCAGGATCGTCCTGCCGTTGTGCAAGCCGATCCTGGCCACGCTGGGCGTCTTCGTCTTCCTGTGGCACTGGAACGACCTGCTCTGGCCGCTCATCATCGGCGGCGGCGCCGACATGCGCACCCTGACCGTGGGCATCGCCTCCCTGCAGACGGAGAACGTCCCGCTCAGCGTCGTGCTGGCCGGGGCCACGGTCGCGTTCGTACCGATCTTCGCCGCCTACCTGGTCGGCCAGCGTTATTTCACCGAAGGAGTCACGATGTCGGGGATCAAGGGTTGATGTTCACCTCCGTCGACGATCTGGAAGAGCACCTCACCCGTCCGTCCGAGTCGCTCGTCGCCGACCTCGCCGCCGGCTCCGGCGACCTGGTCGTGCTGGGCGCCGGGGGCAAGATGGGGCCCACGTTGTGCCGCCTGGCCCGGCGCGGCCTGGACGCCGCCGGTCGCGACGCCGACCGCGTCTTCGCCGTCTCCCGGTGGTCCGACCGCGCGGCGGCCGGCGCCCTCGCCGCGCACGGCGTGGACGTCGTCCCCTTCGACCTGCTCGACGGCGACCTGGGCACGCTGCCCGACGCCGCGGACGTGGTCTTCATGGTCGGGGCGAAGTTCGGCACGTCCGCCGCGCCGTACCTGGCCTGGGTCGTCAACGCGGCCCTGCCCGCCCGCGTCGCCGAGCGGTACGGCGGTGCGCGCGTCGCCGCGCTGTCCACGGGCAACGTCTACCCGCTGGTGCCGCTGTCGTCCGGCGGCAGCGTCGAGGGCGACCCGGTCGGGCCGGTGGGCGAGTACGCGATGAGCTGCCTCGGCCGCGAGCGCGTCTTCGAGCACGCGGCCGCCGCCCGCGGCACGGCGGTGACGATCGTCCGCCTCAACTACGCCGTGGACCTGCGGTACGGCGTGCTGGCCGACATCGGGCAGCGGGTGCTGTCCGGCGCTCCGGTGGACGTGACGACCGGGCACGTCAACGTGGTCTGGCAGGGCTACGCCAACGAGGTCGTGCTGCGCTCGCTGGCCCACGCGACGGCGGGCACGCCGTTCACGCTGAACCTGACCGGCCCCGAGACCGCCTCGGTGCGCCGGGTGGCCGCCGCCTTCGGCGCGCGCCTCGGCACGCCGGTGTCCTTCGAGGGCGCGGAGGCCGCGACGGCGCTGCTGAACGACGCCACGCTGTGCCACCGCCTGTTCGGCTACCCCAACGTGCCGCTGGGCACGCTGGTCGACTGGCAGGCCGACTGGCTGGCCGCCGGGCTGCCGACGTCGGGCAAGCCCACCAAGTTCGCCGTACGAGACGGGAGATTCTGATGCCCACGCCGAACCCCGCGCTGTCGCGCCTGCGGGCGGGGACCGTCATCCCCGCCCACCCGCTGGCGCTCACCGCGGACCGGACGCTGGACGAGCGCCGCCAGGCCGCGCTCACCCGGTACTACCTGGCGGCGGGGGCCGGCGGCCTGGCCGTGGGCGTGCACACGACCCAGTTCGAGATCCGCGGGGCCGGGCTGCTGGAGCCGGTCCTCCGGCTGGCCGCCGACGTCGCCCGGGAGTCCGCCCGGGAGCGGCCGGTGCTGGTCGCCGGGGCGTGCGGACCGACCGCGCAGGCGGTGGCCGAGGCCGAGCTGGCCGCCTCGCTCGGGTACGACGCCGTGCTGCTCTCGCCCGTCGTGCCCGGCGCGTCCGAGGACGACCTGCTGGCGCGGGCGCGGGCCGTGGGCGAGGTGCTGCCGGTCGTCGGCTTCTACCTCCAGGCGGCGATCGGCGGGCCGGTGTTGTCGCGCGGCTTCTGGCGGGCCCTGGCCGACCAGCCCTCCACGGTCGCGGTGAAGGTGGCGGCGTTCGACCGCTACCGCTCGCTGGACGTGGCGCACGGCGTGGCCGCCTCCGACCGGGCCGACCAGGTCGCCCTCTACACGGGCAACGACGACCACATCATCGGCGACCTGCTGGCCGAGCTGCCCGGCGGCCTGCGCTTCGCCGGCGGCCTGCTCGGCCAGTGGGCGGTGTGGACGCGGGCGGCGGTGGAGATGGTCGACGGTCTGCGCGACGACCCGGCGCGGTGGTGGGGCCGGGCCACGGCGCTCACCGACGCCAACGCCGCCGTCTTCGACAGCGCAAACGCCTTCGCCGGCTGCATCGCCGGCGTGCACGAGGTGCTGCGCAGACAGGGCCTGCTGGCCGGCACCTGGTGCCTCGACCCGGACGAGGGCCTCTCCCCCGGCCAGGCCGAGGAGCTGACCCGGGTCAGCGCCGCCTACCCGTGGCTGACCGACGACGACTTCGTGGCGGAGCACCGCGATGCCTGGCTCGGCTGACTCCGCCGTGCGCGTCCTGGTCAGCGTGCCGCCGCCGCTGCGCGCGCAGTTCTTCCCCGACCCCGCCGCCCTGCTGGCCCTGGGGGACGTGCGGCTGCTCGACGACCACCGCGCGCTGCCCGAGGCGCTGCCCGGCACCGAGGTTCTGGTGACCTCCTGGGGGGTGCCGCCGCTGACCGCCGAGCTGCTCGACCGGGCGCCGGGGCTGCGGCTGGTCGCGCACACCGGAGCGACGGTCAAGCCGTTCGTCACCGGCGAGCTGTGGGCGCGGGGCGTCCGGGTGACGCAGGCGGGCGCGGCCATGGCCCGGTCGGTGGCCGAGGTGGCGCTGACGTTCACGCTGGCGCTGCTGCACCAGGTGCACCGCTTCGACCACGCCCTGCGCGGCGGCCGGCCGTGGGAGGCGGCCGAGCGGGCGCCGGCCAGGCGGGAGATCCTCGGCTGCCCGATCGGCGTCATCGGCGCCTCCAGGACCGGCCGGGCCTACCTCGACCTCGTCCGCGCGCTCGGCGCCGAGGTCGCTGTCGCCGACCCGTACCACGAGGGCGCCGTGGAGCTGGACGAGCTGCTGTCCACCAGCCGGATCGTGGCCGTGCACGCCCCGGCGCTGCCGGAGACGCGCCACCTGCTCGGGGCGCGGGAGCTGGCGCTGATGCCCGACGGCGCCGGGCTGGTCAACACCGCCAGGTCGTGGCTGGTGGACGAGGCCGCCCTGCTGGCCGAGCTGCGTCCGGGACGGCTGGACGCGGCGATCGACGTCTTCGACGAGGAGCCGCTGCCGGTCGGGCACCCGTTCCGCGCGCTGCCGAACGTGCTGCTCACCCCGCACCAGGCGGCCGGCACCGATTCGGGGCGGGCCCGTCAGGGCCGGGTGGTGGTCGAGGAGATCGCCCGGTACGCCGGCGGCCTCCCGCTGGCGCACGAGGTGACGCCGGAGCTGCTGGGGAGGATGGGATGACGTCCCTGCGCACCGCCTGTCCGGGCGACCGGGAGGCGCTCTACGCGCTGTGGGCCGCCTGCTTCGACGCCCCGCACGTGGTGCCCCTGTACGAGACCGACCCCGGCCGGTACGGCCGGACGTTCGTGACCGGCGACGTGTCGGCCTGCGTGTACTACCTGCCGCGCCGGCTGCACGACGGCCTGGGCGGCGAGGTACGGATAGGGGGCGTGGCCAACGTCGCCGCCCATCCGTCGGTCCGCGGGCGCGGGCACGTCCGGCGGCTGCTGGCGCTGGCGGCCGAGGCGATGGCGGCCGACGGCTGCGCCTGGTCGTTGCTGTTCACCGGCACGCCGGGGGTCTACAAGGACTGGACCGGCTTCGAGCTGCGGACGGTGTCCGGCCCGTTGCGCCGGACCGGCCCGGCCGGGCGGGGGCTGCGCAGGATCCCCGCCGGCGAGGCGGCGGTGCTGCGGGAGGTGTACGAGCGGCACAACGCGCGGCGTCCGCTGACCGCCGTGCGCGACGAGGCGCACTGGCGGGACCGGCTGCCGATCTGGTACGGCGACCCGGTCGAGCTGCTGGCCGGGGACGCCGGGTACGCCGCCGTGCGCTGGGACGGCGGCGTCCTCGACGTGCTGGAGGTGGCCGGGGACCTGCCCGGGGTGCTCTCCGCGCTGGCCGCCGAGGCGGCGGTCCGGGGCGTCCGTACCGGCAGGGCCAGGCTGACCTGGGACGAGCCGGCTCTGCCGCACCTGTTCGCGAGCGTCGTCCGGGAGCGGGACCGCACGGGGATGGCCCGCGCGATCCTGGGCGACCCGGGCCCCGTGGTGGGCGCGGAGAACGCCGCTCACTGGCCGGCGGACTACTTCTGACAGCTGCGCCTCCCCGAGCAGACATCGGATGAATCTCCGCGCAGCTCTTGCCGAGAGATCAAAGATCGGGCTACCTTTCCTCCAATCTCTTCACCGCTTTGGAGTGGACATGGCCCGCTTACGTCGACTTCTCGCCGTCTCCATGCTCAGTATCATCGGATGTCTTCCCGCTCCTGCTCAGGCCGCCACGGACGGCCCCTACGAGCCGACCGTCGAATCCCTGAACAGTCACCCGACCCCTAAGTGGTTCAACAACGACAAGTTCGGCATCTTCCTCCATTGGGGGGCGTACTCCGTCCCGGCCTGGGGCCCGCGCGGCAGTTACGCCGAGTGGTACTGGTACTACATGAACTCCCCCGGGAACGCGACCAACAGCTACCACCGGGACACCTACGGGCCGGACTTCGCCTACGACCGCTTCGCCGAGCAGTGGAAGGCCGAGAAGTTCGACGCCGCCGACTGGGTCAAGCTCTTCAACGACGCCGGGGCCAAGTACTTCGTCCTCACCTCCAAGCACCACGAGGGCGTCGCCCTGTGGGACAGCAAGGTGAGCGAGCGCGACACCATGGCGATGGGCCCGAAGCGTGACCTGGCCAAGGAGCTGTTCACCGCGGCCCGCGCCGACGGGAAGCTGCGCGCGGGCTTCTACTACTCGCTCATGGAGTGGTACAACCCGCTGTTCACCGGCCACCCGGCGACCAACCCGTACACCGGCCAGCCGGTGCCCTACACCGGGGCTCCGCAGAGCGGCGACTACGTCAAGGACTACATGCTCCCGCAGATGCGCGAGCTGATCGACGGCTACGACCCCGACATCCTGTGGTGCGACGGCCAGTGGGACCGCTCGGCCGCCCAGTGGCAGACCGCGGGGGTGATCGCCGACTACTACAACAAGGCGGCGAAGAAGGGCAAGGAGGTCGCGGTCGCCAACCGGTGCAAGATCGAGAGCGGCGCGCTGGAGAGCCACGAGCTGGACTTCCAGACGCCCGAGTACTCCGTCAAGCCGGACATCGACCCCGTCAAGTGGGAGGCCAGCCGCGGCATCGCGCACTCCTACGGCTACAACCAGAACGAGCCCATCGAGGACTACCTGACCTCCGACCAGCTCGTGGACTCCTTCGTGGACATCGTCAGCAAGAACGGCAACCTGCTGCTGGACGTGGGCCCGAAGGCCGACGGCACCATCCCCGACGTGCAGCGGGAACGGCTGCTGGACATGGGCTCCTGGCTGAAGGTCAACGGCGAGGCCATGTACGGCACCACGTACTGGACGCGCGCCGAGGAGAAGGGCGGCCCGGACGACGTCCGGTACACCGTCAAGGACGGCGTCCTCTACGCGACGGCGCTGAAGTGGCCGGGCGAGCGGCTCACGCTGGGCGCGGACGTGCCGGCGGGCCCCGGGACGCGGATCACGCTGCTCGGCTCCGACGCCGGCCCGCTGCCGTGGCAGCGCGACGAGCAGGGCCGGGTGGTCGTCACCACGCCCGCCGAGACCGGGCAGTACGCCTACTCGTTCAAGATCGAGACGCCCGGTGTGACGGCCCTGCCGCGCTTCGGCACCGACCTGCCCGAGCAGGCGCAGGCCGGTGAGACCCTCACCGGCAAGGTGACCGTCACCAACCCCGGCTCCGCGCCGCTGCGCGCGGCCTCGCTGACCCTCGCCGCGCCCGACGGCTGGACGGTGACCCCGGCCAGCACCCGGATCGGCCACCTGGCCGCCGGGGCGAGCACCGAGGTGCCCGTCACCGTGACCGTGCCGTCCGGGGCCGAGCCCGCCGCGCTCGGGATCCAGGCGACGCTCAAGTCCGGACGGCTGCGCGCGGCGTACCGGCTCCCCGTCTCGGTGGTGCTGCCGAACCTGGCCCAGGGCAAGCCGGCCACCCAGCAGAGCACCGGCTACGACGCCCCGGCCGCGCGGGCCGTGGACGGCAACACCGACGGCGGCTTCTGGAACGGCTCGGTCACCCACACCCAGGAACCGGCCAGGGAAGCCTGGTGGCAGGTCGATCTGGGGGCCTCGGCCAGCCTGGACAGCGTGGAGATCTGGAACCGCACCGACTGCTGCGCCGAACGGTTGCGGGACTACTGGGTGATGTCCTCCGAGCAGCCGATCACCGCCGACGGCCTGGAGGCGGCCCGCACGACGCCGGGCGTGACCGCCGTGCACGTGCAGGAACAGGCCGGCCGGCCCAGCACGGTCAAACTGCCCGCCGGCGCCACCGGCCGGCACGTGCGCATCCAGCTCTCCTCCGGCACCGACCCGCTCGCCCTGGCGGAGGTGCGGGTGAGAGGCCGCTAACGCCAATGCCGGGAAGTTAAGACGGCTGGCGGTCGAGTCAAGGTGTTCGGCCGAACCTGGGACATGAGAACGGAGATCCAGTAGAACGGGTGATCTTC
>NZ_JBSFGJ010000020.1:0-51934 GCF_053596515.1 Nonomuraea sp. NPDC001684 | reverse complement strand
CGCGCGCCCCCGCTGAGCCGGGGACGCGCGTCCGAGGTGTCGCGCCGGGTTCAGATGAGGCCGAGCTCGCGGACGGCGTCGCGCTCCTCGGTCAGCTCGCGCACGCTGGCGTCGATGCGCTCGCGGGAGAAGGAGTCGATCTCCAGGCCCTGGATGATCTCGTACCGGCCGTTGACCGAACGCACCGGGAAGGACGAGATGAGCCCCTCGGGCACGCCGTACGAACCGTCGGAGACGACGGCAGCCGAGGTCCACTCGGTGCCGTTGACCCAGTCGTGGACGTGGTCGATCGCGGCGTTGGCGGCCGAGGCGGCCGAGGAGGCGCCACGGGCCTCGATGATGGCGGCGCCGCGCTTGGCGACCGTCGGGATGAACGTCTCGCGCAGCCACTCGCCCTCGACCTGCTCGGCCGCGATCTTGCCGCCGACCTCGGCGTGGAACAGGTCGGGGTACTGGGTGGCGGAGTGGTTGCCCCAGATGGTCATCTTCTTGATCTCGGTGACCGGGACCTGGAGCTTGGCGGCGAGCTGGGACAGCGCGCGGTTGTGGTCGAGGCGGGTCATCGCGGTGAACCGCTCGGCCGGGACGTCGGGCGCGTGCTGCTGGGCGATGAGCGCGTTGGTGTTGGCCGGGTTGCCCACGACCAGGACGCGGATGTCGTCGGCGGCGTGCTCGTTGATCGCCTTGCCCTGGGGGCCGAAGATGCCGCCGTTGGCGCCGAGCAGGTCGCCGCGCTCCATGCCGGCCTTGCGCGGCATGGCGCCGACCAGCAGGGCGACGTTGGCGCCGGCGAAGGCCACGTTGGCGTCGTCGGTGATCTCGATGCCGGACAGCAGCGGGAACGCGCAGTCGTCGAGCTCCATGGCGGTGCCCTCGGCCGCCTTCACCGCCTGCGGGATCTCCAGCAGGCTCAGCTTGACCGGGACGTCAGCGCCGAGCAGCTGTCCCGACGCGATGCGGAACAGCAGTGCGTAGCCGATCTGACCGGCGGCCCCGGTGACGGTTACCTTGACGGGCGTGGCCATGGCCTTCCCCTAACTCGCTGGATGAATTCGTTGGACTTTCGGATGTTACCGCTCGTCATCCGCAGGGCTCCATCGCGGGCACCTTCAGCTCGGGCTGGAAGTCGACCTTGTCGAAGTGGCTGCTCAGGAGCTTCTTGATGGCGCCCGTGCGGTAGAGGTCGGCGATGACGCCCTTGACCGCGGTGCAGGTCTTGGCGTCGCCGTCGCGGATGCCGACCGCGTACCGCTCGTTGTCGAGCTTGGCGCCGATGATCTTGTAGCGCATGTTCTCCCGGCTGGCGAACCCGGCCAGGATCAGGTCCTCGCCGGGCACCGCGTCGACCTTGCCGTTCCTGAGCAGGTCCATGCAGGCCGCGTAGTTGCCGGCGGTCACGGGCTCGACCTTCACCCGGTCCTGCACCTCGCCGACCGTCGGGGTGTCGAGCGCGCAGATCTTCTTGCCCTTGAGGTCGTCCAGCGAGTCGATGCCGGTGCCGGCGCGGACCAGCACGTCGCGGTGGGCCACGTAGTACGGCCCGGCGAACCTGGTCTCGCTCTTGTCCACCGAGTACGTGGCGACGACCAGGTCGACCCTGCCCTCGGCCAGCGCGGCCGCCCGGTCGTTCCGGCCGACCCGGGTGAACACCGTCTCCTCGGCCCCGAGCGCGGCGGCCACGAGCTTGGCCACCTCGACGTCGAACCCGCTGAAGTCGTCGCCGTTCTGCAGGCCGACGCCCGGCAGGTCGCCCTTGACGCCGACGATGATCTTTCCGGTCTGGGCGACCTTGTCCACCACCGAGGCGAACGTGGGGGGCCGCGAGTTCTTCTTTCCCGTCGGCACGGGGGTCACGACCTCGCCCTTGAACGCCAGCGGCGACCAGCCGTTCGCCATCGCCGCGACGGCCACGACCGCCAGCATGACGAGCGCGGCGGCCAGCGCGAGCCACACCTTGAGCCGCCGCCGCCCGCCGGACGGCACCGGCTCGTCGAGGGGCCTCGCCGCCGGGCCCTGGCCCTGGCCCTGGCCCTGGCCGGACTGCACGGTCTCCACACGCCCGGAGACACCGGTCCCGGTGCCGGTCGTGTGCGGGGTGCCGGTCGTATGCGGAGTGCCGGGGCCGGTCCCGGTCGAGTGCGGGGTGCCGGTGCCGGTCGGGTGTGCGGACCTGGCGCCGGTCGGGTGCGCGGAGCCGGTGCCGGTCGTGGCCGGGTGGGCGGGGACGGCGGCCGTGCCGGACGGGTGGCCGGTGGCCTGCGTGGCGGGCCGGTCGGTGATGGACGTGGCCGACACCCGGGTGAACGGCGTCGTGTCGTCGCCGGCCACCTGCACGCCCCTGGTGAGCACCGCCGTCGAGGCCCCGGCCGCCGTGCCGGTCTGCCCGAGCAGGCGCAGCAGGAGCTGGTCGGCCGAGGGACGCTCGTCGGGCGACTTGGCCAGCGCCGAACGCACCACGCCCCGCAGCGGCTCGTGCATCATCTCCACGTCGACCTCGTGGTTCAGGATGCGGTTGAGCACCACGGCGATCGACTTGCCCTCGAAGGCCGCCTTCCCGGTGGCCGCGAAGGCCATGGTCGCGCCCCAGGCGAACACGTCCGTGAAGGGCCCGATGTCGTCGCCGGCGATCTGCTCGGGCGCCATGTAGGCGGGCGTGCCGATCGCGCGGCTGGTGATCGTGCCGGTCGAGTCGATGATGCGGGCGATGCCGAAGTCGACCACGCGCGGCCCGTCGGCGGCGATGAGCACGTTGTCGGGCTTGAAGTCCCGGTGGACGATCGAGGCGTGGTGGATGGCGGTGAGCGCGGTGGCCGTGCCGATGGCCAGCCGGTCGAGCACCGTGCCGCTGAGCGGGCCGTCGGTCTCGACGATGTCGCGCAGCGCCCGCCCGTCGATGTACTCGCTGGCGATGTACGGCGTGTCGCCGTCGAGGTCGGCCTCCATCACCCGCGCGGTGCAGAAGGAGGCCACCCGCTGGGCCGCCTTCAGCTCCCTGGCGAAGCGCGACCTGGCGATCGTGTCACCGCTGAACTTCACGTGCAGCAGCTTGATCGCGGCCCGCTCGCCCTGCTCGTTGACGCCCAGGTAGACGATCCCCTGGCCGCCCTCGCCGATCCGTCCGGACAGCCGGAACGATCCCAGCAGCGCTGGATCGCCGGCCACCAGCGGCGCGATCTGCGGCATTCGTCTTTCCCCACGTTCACTGAACCCCAACCACGCAAACTTTACGACGCTCAGCAACTTCCCAGGGATCCGTTAACCGTTCGTGACTCACCGGTTTTTGCACAAAGCCCGTACACAGCGTCCATTCGGACCCTGTAACAGCGGTCTTGACTGGTTGGTCGCAGATCACGGATCAGGTCTTCGACGACCTCCTCGCACGCCGCGGACATCAGGGGCAATCAGGAAATCCTCCTTCCAACCTGGCGTCCCAGCTCTGCCGGTCGCTACGGTTGATCAACATGAGCCGGTCACCGGCAGCTGAGGTCCGCCGCGTGGAACGAGTCGCCGACGGTCTCCGGTCGCACGGCGACGCTCCCCCACCAGCGATCGACCTCCAGCACCACACGGGGACCCGAGGAGGTGGCGGCATCGCAGTCCGTGACGACCAGGCCGAGGCTCAGCGACACCCCCTGCCCGGCGGGGATCGTCAGGGGCAGGGCGCGGCCGTCCTCGCCTCCCGCCGACGTCACCGTCAGTCCCGCTCCCTCCACGCCCACCCCGGTGACCGTCACGGGGAAGTGGCCCTGGTTGTGGAAGTAGCGGCTCACCGTGCCCTGGAGACCGGTCGGCCGGCCGAGCTCGTCCTGGTACATCCTGACGGAGGAGTTGCCCACCCCCGACTCCTCGACGCGCGGGAACAGGGCGCCGCTGGACCAGCCGGCCAGGACGAGGAGCACCGTCGCCAGGCCGGCGGCGGCGACCGCGCCCCAGCGCCACGCCTGCCGGCGGGTGAGCATGCCCGCCCGGTGGTCGAGCCGTTCCCAGATCTCCGGAGAAACCACGCCAGCCCCTTCCGTCCCGGAAAGGCGTATTGTGCACCCTTCCCGGGCAGGCCGAAAGACGCCTCTTCATGGTGATCGCGATCGTCGTCGCCGTCGCGGTGCTGTCGGCGGCGACAGCGGCGCTCGTGGCGAACAGGCCGATGAGCCGTGCCGCCGCGGACCGGTTCTCGGCCCGGCAGCAGGTGGCCTTCACCGCGTTCAACGGCCCGCTGATGCTGCGCCACATGCAGATCACCCGGCGGTTGCGGTGGGCGGGGGCGAGTGCGGGAACGGCTCTCATGGCTCTGCCGCTGGTCTCGGGCGACGTCGGCCTCCGCCTGTTCCTGCCGGTGGGCGGCTGGACCCTCGGAGTGCTGGCCGGCGAGCTGTCCAAGGGCCGCGGGCCGAGGCCACGGACGGTCCGCGCGCCGCGGCTGGACCTCGGGTCACGGCCGCTCGTCATCGTCTGGCGCATCTGCGCCGCCCTCTCCTGCGGCGTCGCGCTCTACGTGGTGGCACGCTCCTTCCTGGGTGACGTCGGATCCGCCGGACGCGCCGCCGCCGCGTGGACGCTCGCGGTCGTGGTGATCGTCCAGGCCGTGCTGCACGATCTGGGCCGGCCCCTCGCGCGGGGGCCCGCCGATCTGGTCGCCGCCGAGGCGGCCATGAGGTCGGACACGGCCCGGGCGCTGATGGCGGGCGGGAGCGCGGCAGCGCTGTGGGCGGCGCCGCTCTCCGAGCTGCCCGATCTCCGCGACGACCTGCTTCTCCTCAGCCACGTGGCGGTTTGGGGACTGCCCCTGCTCGCCTGGATCCTCTCCGGACGTTTCCGGCCCGGTGTGCCGGGCCGGTGGCGGGCCATACTGTCGGCGCTGGTCACCGTCTGCCTGATCACGGCCTGGAACGGCCTCGTGGTCTGGCGCTACAGCTCTCCCCCTCCTCCCGCGGCGCTCACCGGGCCGCTCCCCGCGCCCATCGGCTTCGCCGACGCGAGCGACCACCGGTGGCGGTTGCACCTGAGACGCTCCGGCTCATGGCAGACGGTCGCCCTTCCCCAGGCCCGCGCGGTGCTGCCGATCAGCAATCGGCGGGCGCCGCTCGTGATCAGCGGCGACGGCTACCGCCTCATCTACCTGGACGCGGCGACCGGCCGTCTCGTGCTGCACGACCTGTCCGCCGAGAAAGCCGCGCGCCCGCTGACCGGGCCCGGCGAAGGCGTGCCCGACGCGGCCTTCGGCCAGGACGACCGGCACGTCATCCTGACCTGGCCGGACGGAGTGGACCTGGTGGACGCCGCCACCGGGGCCCGGAGGCGGCTGCCCGGCATCGGCCGCGTGATCGGCGTCGTGCCCGGCAAGGTGGTGGCGACCACCGGCCGACGGGCCCTGGAGGGCGCCCCCGACACCGAGCTGGTCACGCTCGACGCGCAGGGGGCCGTACGCACCAGGACGCCCTTCGACCCGGCGTTGCAGGCGCTGCTCACGCCCGGCGGCGACCGCCTGGTCCTCGTCTCGGACAACGAGGTGCTGACCATGGATCCGCGCACCGGCGGCCGGGTGCGGGGGCGCGCGACGCTGGGCGGGCCGGGCGCCGAGGCGGAGCTGGTGCGGTGGACGGAGGACGGGCGCCTGCTCGTCATGCTCGGCTGGGACGATCCCGTCCTGTACCTCGTGGACCTGGAGACGGGGAAGAGCCGCCAGGTGAAGAACGTCCCCTCCCGCCTTGGCGAGGTCGTCGTCGGCAGGCTGGCGTGACGCGCCGCCGGAGGCGTCCCTGGCGGGCGGGGGCCGCCGCCCTGAGCGTGGTTCTGGCCGCCGCGTGGGTCGCCGCGCCCCTGCCGGCGGAGCCCGGCGTGCGGTTCGTCCGCTCCCAGCCGGTCACGCCCGGCAGGACGGCCAAAGAGCCGGCGAAGCCTGCGAAGCGCACGAAGTACGCCTCCCCGATCCGCTACGCGTACGTCCCGAGCTGCGAGGAGTGCGCGCACATGATCCTCGTCGGGGACGGCGCGGAGCGCGGCCGCCTGCCGTACAGCTTCGACCAGACGATGTTCGCCCTCAGCCGGGACGGCCGGCGTGCCGCCTTCCTGAGGGACAGCGACAACACCTACGTCGTGGCCGACCTGCGGACGGGAGCCGTCGAACGGCTCCCCGTCAGGCAGCCGCGCGGGACCGTCACGGCGTTGTTCGGCGCTCAGCCGCCGCTGTTCTCCCTGGACGGCCGGCACGTGCTCCTCCAGCCCGACCATCTGACCAAGGACACCGACGTGGTGCTGGAGCCGCCCATGATCGTGGACGTCGCGCGCGGCACCGCCACCCGCCTCCCGGACCGCGGGCAGGTCGCCGGATGGACGTCGGAAGGTCTCGTCATGAAGAGCGTCGAGCCCGCCCGCCGCTCCCCGGGCCACCTCAGGTCGGTGTGGTTCGCCGTCTACTCGCCCAAGGGCGACCTGCTGCGCAGCTACACCATGCCGGGCAACGTGGAGTGGGCCATCGAGCCGTCCCCCTCCGGCCGCCTGATCGCCTCACGACACCGGGAGCTCACCCCCGGCGGCGTGCTCCAGCAGGGCGTCGCCCTGTTCGACACGAAGACCGGCGAACACGTGCGCACGGTCACGCCGCGGCTGGCCACCGGCTGGTGGCTCGCCGCCCTGCTGCGCTGGGAGGACGAGGACACCCTCACGGTGAGGGCGAACGGCCCGCTGGGCGAGACCGCCTACCTGGTGCTGGACCTGCGCACCGGGGCCGTCCGCCCGATCGACGTCACCGGCGAGGTGGCCGACTTCATGCTGCAACCCGCCGAGCTGAGCGTGGTGCTGGGGCGCGTCCGTCAGTAGGGCAGGCTCCAGGTGGTGAAGGACTTGCGCAGGTACGGGTTCTTGAACTTCGGGTACGCGACCGTGCTGACGTCACCGTCCGAGGTGTAGCGCATGTCCGGGTTGTTCTTGAGCCAGTCGAGCCAGGCCGCCGAGCAGAACTGCGCGCAGTCGCCCTTCTTCTCCATGACCCGGATGCGCGGGATGCCGCCCGGGTCGAACGCCTTGCTGAACGGCGACGGCGCGGGCGTGTATCCGGCCAGGAACGCGCCGGCGTGGTTGTAGAGCTTGCCGTGCAGCGCCCAATTCTTGTTGCGCGGCTGGTTGCCGTACGGCAGGGCGATGGAGTTGGGCTTGACCTTGGTCAGGTCGTCGATCTGCTTGGCGATGCCGCCGATCTGGTCCTCCACCTCCTTCTCCGAGCGTCCGTGCAGGTTGACGTGGTCGCGCGTGTGGTTGCCGATGTCGAAGCCGTTGTCCTTGAGCCAGCCCAGCGTCTGGGCCTGCTCCTCGCGCACGGTCTTGCCGAACATGTCGCGGGTGACGTAGAAGGTGGCGGCCGGCCGGAAACCCGGGTGCTTGGCGGCCACCTCGCGCAGGATGGCCACGGCGGTGTCCGGCTGCGGGACGCCCATCTCGTTCAGCGTGAGCTGCGAGGGCGAGGAGTCGTCGAACGTCAGGACCACGGGATGCTTGCCCGCCGGGACGTTGATCTTCCCGGTCACCATCTCCGACGCGCTGATCGGGACGTAGTCCTCCTTGACCAGCCGTTCCAGGTCCGAGCGGAACTGCTGCGGCGTCCTGTCGTCGGTGGTGGCCGGGTTCTTGATGACCCGGTGGAACATCAGCACCGGGATCTGGCCCAGCTCGTTCGCCTTGACCTTGCGCGCCAGCGCGATCTTGGCCGCTTTGCTCTGCTTCAGCTTGGCCGCGGCCTCGGCCTTGCTGTCGGTGATCTTGGCAGTGTCGGGCGGCGAGTCGCACCCGGTCAGGACGACGGCGGCCGCAAGGAGCCCCGCTCCTGTCAAAATACCCAGTCGCATCCGAACCCCCCGAGACGCGTACGACTGTTACAGGTTGGGCCTTACCCAGATGATCAACTGCGCCACGCCGCGACCTCGTCAAAGAAGGGTCAGGGATTGCGAAAAGCGTCATCTCCCGCCGAGGCCGAGCCGGCGGGCGACCCGGGCCATCAGCTGCGACATCCGGGACGGGAACGCGTCCGGGACGGTGACCGGCCGGACCCGGCCGTTGTGGATCGCGCCTATGCGCCAGCCCTGGCCCGTCCGCACCACGACGACGGTCTGCCGGGACAGCCGCCGCCTGGGCAGCGTGGACCGCCAGGGCATCAGGACGGAGGCCGTGCCGTGCGCGACCGCCACGTCGGGGGTGAGGAAGCGCACCGACTCCAGGTCGCCGACGAGCGCCGAGCCGGCCAGGACGCCGCGGAAGAGCTTGTCGTGGTTGAGCTCGTGCGCGCGGCGGCCGCGGGCGATCGTGCCGTCATCGGAGAGATCGCCATGGAGCTCCGGCAGCTGCAGCAGAGCTTCGACGCCTTCGACGAGGCCGCCGCGGCCCGGCTCCGCCTCAACCGCACCGACCTGCGCTGCCTCGACGTCGTCCTGGCCGAGGGCCCGGTCGCCGCGGGCGCGCTCAGCCTCGCGCTGAAGCTCAGCCCGGCGGCCGTCACCACCGTCATCGACCGGCTGGAACGCGCGGGCATGGTGGCCCGCGCGCCCGATCCGGGCAACCGCCGCCGCGTCCTGGTCGCCGCCACCGACGCCGCCCGCGCCGCCGAGGCCGAGATCTTCGTCCCGGTCGGCCAGGCGGGCGCGCGGGCGCTGGAGGGCTACGGGCCGGACGAGCTGGCGGTGATCCTCGGCTTCCTGCGCACCGCCCGCAGGGTCCAGGAGGAACAGGCGGCCCGCGTCAGAGATTCGTCCTGAGTTCCGGAAAACACGACACAGGGTGTCGGGTTTCCGGTCGAGCATGGTCCCACCGGCCGGCGCAGACCGCGGGCCGGTACGTACGTACAGACAAGGACCTCAATGCGCGAAACCCCGCAGGAGCTCGAAGAGCTCCAGGCGCTCCTGGACGCCTCGCTCTCCCGCTCCACCTCGCACCTGCGCTCGATCGTCACCGAGCGCACCCTGAACGCCGAGCAGCTCACCGGGCTCCTGACCGGCATGCGCGTCCTCGCCGTGTCCACCGTGACGGCGAAGGGCGAGCCGCGGATCAGCGGCGCCGACGGCCACTTCCTGCACGGCAAATGGCACTTCGGCACGGCCCGCGGCGCCGCCAAGGCGCGCCACCTCGCCGCCCGCCCGGCGGCCAGCATCGCCCACATGCGCGGGGAGGACCTGGGCGTGTTCACCCACGGCAGGGTGGAGATCCTCAACCCGCGGGACAGCGAGCCGGCCGCCGACTGGCCGGCCATCCTGGACTACTTCAAGGACTTCTACGGCGCGGACGCCTTCGACTGGGAGAACGACGTGGTCTACTACCGGCTGCACCCGAGCTGGATGACCGCCTACGCCCCCGACCTGGCCAAGCTCACGCTCTGAGCGCCGGCGCGGCTTCGCGGCCGCGTCACACGTAGAGCCGCAGCAGGTCCTCCTCGCTCTCGCGGCGGACGATGACCCGCGCCTGCCCGTCGCGCACCGCGACCACCGGCGGCCTGGGCACGTGGTTGTAGTTACTGGCCATCGAGCGCTGGTAGGCGCCTGACACCGGGACGGCGAGCAGGTCGCCGGGTCGCACGTCGCCGGGCAGCGCGATGTCCCTGACCAGCACGTCCCCGCTCTCGCAGTGCTTGCCGACCACGGTGAACGCGCTCGTGGCGGCGTCGGAGGCGCGGTTGGCCAGGGCGGCGGTGTAGGCGGCGCCGTACATGCCGGGGCGGGGGTTGTCGCTCATGCCGCCGTTCACGCTCACGTACCGGCCCTTGATCGTGCCGATCTCGTACAGGGCGACCGTGGACGGCCCGGCGATCGACCTGCCGGGCTCGACGGCCAGGTGCAGGCCCGCGGTCTCCTTCCTGAGCACGGCGAGCAGCTCGGCGGGCGTGGGCGGGGTGGGGTCGTCCGGCGTGTAGCCGATGCCGAGGCCGCCGCCCAGGTCGAGCCTGGTGACGCCGGTCTCGGCGGCGAAGGCGGCCATCCTGGCGGCGGCGGTGCCGAAGCCGTCCAGCTCGAAGATCTGCGAGCCGATGTGAGAGTGCAGGCCGTACAGCTCCAGCGCGGGCTCGGCGGTCACCTGCGCCACCGCGAGCGCGGCGGCGCCGGCGCTCAGCGAGAAGCCGAACTTCGAGTCCTCGCCGCCGGTGGCGATGAAGGCGTGGGTGTGCGGGTCCACGCCCGGCGTCACCCTGATCATCACCCGCTGCCGGACGCCCAGGGAGGCGGCGATCTCGGCGAGCCTGGCGATCTCGGCGAAGGAGTCGACGACCACGCAGCCGATGCCCCAGGCCACGGCCCTGCGCAGCTCGTCGGCCGACTTGTTGTTGCCGTGGAAGACGACCCGCTCCGGCGGCATCCCGCCGGCCATGGCCACGGCCAGCTCGCCGCCCGTGCAGACGTCCAGGGACAGGCCCAGCCGGTCCAGCCAGCGCACCACCTCAGGGCAGAGGAACGCCTTGCCGCCGTAGTGCACGTCGCCGTCGGGCAGCGCGTCCAGCCAGGCGCGGGCGCGGGCGGTGAAGTCGGCCTCGTCCAGCACGTACGCGGGCGTGCCGTGCTCCCGGGCCAGTTCGACCGCGCCGATCCCGCCGAGCCGCAGCTCCCCGTCGTGCCATGTGGTGGTCTGGGGCCAGATGTCCAAACTCATGAGGGGCGAGCGTAAACAACCGCGAGGGCATGAAGGGTCGAGCATCGACGGATTCGTTGCTGAGGGTCGCATGCCTTCACGAGGCTTGGTGCCGCCTGACGGCCTGGCCACGATGACATGCCATGCGAACACACCTGGTCATCGCCCTGGTGGCGGCCTGCGCGCTCGGCGCGGGATGCGGGAGGTCCACCTCGGGTACGGCGGCGGCCCCCACGCCGCCCTCCTCGACCGGCAAGAGCGCCAAGGACCTCGTCCCGGATTCCGTACGGAAGTCCGGCGAGCTCCGCATGGCGACCTCGGAAGGCTATCCCCCGATGGAGATGTACAAGCCGGGCACCCAGGAGATGACCGGCGTCGACGCCGACCTGGCCGTGGCGGTCGGCGAGCGGCTCGGGCTGAAGACCCGGATCATCAACGCCTCCTTCGACGGTCTCATCCCCGGCCTGCAGGGCGGCCGGTGGGACATCGCCATGGCCGCGCTCAGCGACCTCGAACAGCGCCGCAAGGCCGTCGACTTCGTCGACTACTTCAACGCCGGCGGCTCGATCATGGTCAAGAAGGGCAACCCCGAGGGCATCAAGACCCTTGAGGACCTGTGCGGCAAGAAGGTCGTCCTGGCCAAGGGCAGCTCCAACCTGGAGATCGGCAAGCGCCAGAACGAGAAGTGCGCCCAGAAGATGGAGATCATGCAGAGCGAGGACGCCCCCACCGGCCTGCTCACCATCGACTCCGGCCGTACCGTCGCCACGATCGTCGACTCCCCCGTGGCCGCCATGTACGCCAAGGAGACCGGCAAGTACGAGGTCCTGGCCGAGCAGTACGACGCCGGCCCCTGGGGCATCGCGATCGACAAGAAGCAGACCGGCCTGCGCGACGCCGTCGCCAAGGCGCTGCAGGAGCTGATCGACAGCGGCGAGTACGGCAGGATCCTGGAGAAGTACGGCACGACGGCCAACGCCGTGCCCAAGGTCACGATCAACACCGGCGCATGATGGAACTCCCGATCGAGGCGGTGAAGCCGCCCAGGCCCGGGCGGCTCGTCGCGGCGGTGGTCGCGGCGCTGGTGATGGCGTGGCTGGCCTACACCGTCATCGTCAACCCCAACCTCCACTGGGACGTCATCGCCGAGTTCCTGCTGGACGGCCGCGTGCTCGGCGGCCTGTGGATCACGATCGCGCTCACCGCGCTGTCCATGGTCATCGGCGTCGCCCTCGGCGTGGTCGCCGCCGTCATGCAGTTGTCGGACAGCCCGGTGCTGCGCGGCGCGGCCGGCCTCTACACCTGGTTCTTCCGGGGCACGCCGCTGCTGGTGCAGCTCATCTTCTGGTTCAACATCGGCCTGGTCTTCCCCGAGATCGGGCTCGGCGTGCCGTTCGGCGGCCCGATGTTCCTCCAGTGGCCGGCCAACGAGCTGATCACGCCGTTCACGGCGGCGCTGCTCGGGCTGACCATCAACGAGGGCGCGTACATGGCCGAGATCGTCCGCGCGGGCATCCGTTCGGTGGATCCCGGGCAGCGGGAGGCGGCCGAGTCGCTGGGCATGACGCACCGGCAGATCCTGCGCAGGGTCGTGCTGCCGCAGGCGATGCGGGTGATCATCCCGCCGACCGGCAACCAGTTCATCTCCATGCTGAAGACCACCTCGATGGTCTCGGTCATCTCCGGCGCGGAGCTGCTGACCGTCTCCCAGCGCATCTACCTGGACAACTTCGAGGTGATCGCGCTGCTGGTGGTCGCCTCCACCTGGTACCTGCTGCTCACCACCGTGGCCACCTTCGGCCAGCGCTCCCTGGAGAGGAGGTTCAGCCGTGGCCACTAGCATGGTGAAGATCGAATCGGTCCGGAAGCGCTTCGGCCAGCTGGAGGTGCTGAAGGGCGTCAGCCTCGACGTGCCGGCCGGCGCGGTGGTCTGCGTGGTGGGCCCGTCCGGGTCCGGCAAGTCGACGCTGTTGCGCTGCGTCAACCGGCTGGAGACGATCGACGCGGGCCGGGTGTGGGTCGACGGCGAGCTCATGGGCTTCAGCGAGCAGGGCGGCAAGCTGCACCTGCTGCGGCCCGGTGAGCTGTGCCGCCAGCGCCAGGAGATCGGCATGGTCTTCCAGCGCTTCCACCTGTTCCCGCACATGACCGCGCTGGAGAACGTCATGGAGGGCCCGTGCACGGTCAAGCGCCTGCCGAAGGCGAAGGCGGCCGAGCGCGCGATGACGCTGCTCGACCGGGTGGGGCTGGCCGACCGGGCCGGCCACTACCCCAGGCAGCTGTCGGGCGGCCAGCAGCAGCGGGTCGCGATCGCGCGCAGCCTGGCCATGGACCCCAAGCTCATGCTGTTCGACGAGCCGACCAGCGCGCTCGACCCCGAGCTGGTGCAGGAGGTGCTGCAGGTCATGCGCGACCTGGCGGCCAGCGGGATGACGATGATCGTGGTGACCCACGAGATGGGCTTCGCCAGAGAGGCGGGCGACCACCTGGTGTTCATCGACGACGGCGTGATCGTGGAGGAGGGGCCGCCGCGCGAGGTGCTGTCCGCGCCGCGTCACGAGCGCACCCGCGCCTTCCTCGGGCAGGTGCTGTGAACGGCTCGCTTCTCAGGGAGGGTTCGGCCACGTGAGCCTCGACATGCTGATCAGCGGTGGCCTCGTGGCCGACGGGACGGGCGCGCCGCTGCGCCGGGCCGACGTCGGCGTCCGCGGTGACCGCCTCGTCCTGCTGCCCGGGGGCGGCCCGTCCGACGGCGGCGGGGGGCGGGTGATCGACGCCGCCGGGCTGGTGGTCGCGCCCGGGTTCATCGACGTCCACACCCACTCCGACGCGGTCACCCTGCTCGGGGAGGCGGGCCGGGAGCTGGCCGCCGCGCCCGTGCTCATGGGCGTCACGGTGGAGATCTGCGGCAACTGCGGGTCGAGCCTGTTCCCGGCGCTGCCCGAGCGGGTGCCGGCGCTGCGCCGGTCGAGCAGGGCCGGCTTCGGCGGCGACATCCCGATTTTTGAGGACTACGACGGGTTCGTCGCGGCGCACGAGCGGGCCCCCCGGTCGAACCACCTGACCTCCCTCGTCGGCCACGGCACCCTGCGGGCCGGCGTGCTCGGCTACGAGGACCGCCCGGCCACCCCCGCCGAGCTCGCCACCATGTGCGCGCTGCTCGACGAGGCGCTGGCCGCCGGCGCCGCCGGGCTGTCCACCGGCCTCATCTACACCCCCGGCACGTACGGCGACACCGCCGAGGTGGTCGCGCTGGCCCGCGTCGCGGCCCGGCACGGCAAGCCGTACGTCACCCACCTGCGGGACGAGATGTCGCGCGTGGAGGAGGCGCTGGAGGAGGCCGTCGAGATCGCCCGCAGCAGCGGGGCCGCGCTGCACGTCAGCCACCACAAGACGGCCGGCAAGCACGCCTGGGGCAAGACCCTGCGCACGCTCCCCCGCATCGCCGCGCTGCGCGCCCAGGGCATGGACCTCACCTGCGACGTCTACCCCTACACCGAGGGCAGCACGTCGCTGTCGGCGATGTTCCCCCCGTGGGCCAACGACGGCGGCACCGAGGCGCTGCTCGACCGGCTGCGCGACCCCGGCCAGCGCGACCGCATGCGCGCGGCCATCGAGGACGGCGTGCCGGGCTGGGAGAACACCGTCGGCAACGGCGGCTGGGACCGCATCTCGGTCGCCTGCGCCACCCGTCATCCCGAGGCCGAGGGCCGCACGATCGCCGAGCTGGGCGGCGACCCGGTGGACGCGGCGGCCGAGCTGCTGCTCGCCGAGGACGGCGAGGTGACGATCATCAGCCACTCCATGCGCGAGGACGACGTCCAGCGGGTCCTGGCGAGCGAGTACGTCATGATCGGCTCGGACGGCGTGCCCAAGCCGGGCCATCCGCACCCCCGGCTGGCCGGCACCTTCCCCAGGGTGCTCGGCCGCTACTCCCGCGACCAGGGGCTGTTCCCGGTGGAGACCGCCGTCCACAAGATGACCGGCATGGCCGCCGACCGGTTCGGGCTGGCGGACCGGGGCGTCGTGCGCGACGGAGCGCACGCCGACCTGGTGCTCTTCGACCCCGCGACGGTGGCCGACGGCGCGACCTACGCCGACCCGCTGCTGCCTCCCGTCGGCATCAGGGCCGTCGTGGTGGCCGGACGGCTCGCCGTGGAGGACAACAGGCTCACCGAGGACAGACCAGGAAGGATCATCGGGCGGTGAACGACATCACGCTCGCCGTCGCGACGAGGGATCTGGTGACGGGCGAGTTCCACGGCGTCAACGAGGACGCCGAGCTGCCGCTGGCCAGCGTCGGCAAGCTGCTGCTGCTGGCCGAGGTGGCGATGAGCGTCGAGGGCGGCATCCTGGCCCCCGACACGCCCGTGACGCTGCACGACGACGACTACTGCGGCGGCTCCGGGCTGCTCACGTCGCTGTCCGCGCGCGCCTGGACGATCGGCGACCTCGCCCTGCTGACCGCCGCCGTCAGCGACAACACCGCCACGAACGCGCTGCTGCGCACGATCGGCCTGGACCGGGTCAACGCCGCCGCCGCAGCCCTCGGGCTGTCGCGGACCAGGCTGCTCGACCGCATCAGGGAACCGCGCACCCCGCAGGACCCGCCGACGTTCGCGATCGGCACCGCGGCCGAGCTGTCCGGCCTGGCCGCGCTGCTCGCCGGTCCGGGCGGCTGGCAGGCGCTCATGCGCGGCTGGATGCGGCAGAACACCGACCACGGGCTCGTCCCCGCCCTGGTCAGGCACGATCCCGAGGGCGACTGGCTGGCCAACAAGACCGGCACCGACGAGGGCGTCCGGTCCGACGTCGGCATCATGGACGGCCGCATCGCCTACGCCGTCCTGGCCCACGGCCCCGCGGGCAGCGAGCACGACCTGACCTCCGCCGTACGGCGGGCCGGCCTGGACGTCGCCGCCCGCCTCAGCGCAGCGACGGCTCCAGCGAGTTCCTGAGCTGGGCCGAGGCCGTACGCAGGTAGGCCAGGAACGACCGGGCGGCCGGGTTGGGATTGGTCGGCCGCCTGGCCACGCCGATCCTGCGGAACAGGTTCGGCGTGGTCAGCCGGCAGGTGTGCAGCCCGGTCGCGCCCTGCAGGCCGAGGCTCGGCACCAGCGCGACGCCGAGCCCGGCCCGTACCAGGCCGATCGTCACCTCGTAGTGGTCGCTGCGGCAGCGGATCCGCGGCGAGAAGCCCTCCAGCGTGCTGGCCCGTTCCAGGATCGACACCGGGTGCTCGGCGCCGAACGTGGTGATCCACGGCTCCTCGGCCAGGTCCGCCAGCCGTACCTTGGGCCGCTGGGCGGCGGCGTGGCCGGTCGGCAGGACCAGCAGCTGCGGCTCGTCGAACAGGTGGACGACCTCCACCCCCTCCGGGCACTGCCACGGGTCCAGCGCGTGCTCGAAGACCACCAGCACGTCGAGCGCGCCGCGCTCCAGATCGGGCAGCAGCTCGTACGGCTGGCCCTCCACCAGGTCGAGCGCCACCTTGGGATACCGGGAGGCGAACCGCGACAACGCCAGCGGCAGCAGCCGGTACCCGGCGGAGGCGAAGAAGCCGATGCGCAGCTCGCCGGCGTCCACCCTGGCCTGGGCGAGCAGGTCCTTCTCGGCCGCCTCGATGATGTCGACGACCTCCTGGGCGCGGATGGCCAGGCGGCGTCCCGCCTCGGTCAGCCGCAGGCTCTGGGCGTTGCGCTCGACCAGCCCGACCCCCGCCTCCTGCTCCAACCGGGACAGCTGATGGGACACCGCGGACGGCGACAACTTCAGCACCCTGGCCGCACCGGCGATACTGCCCGTCCTGAACACCTCAAGCAGGACACGCAGCCGGTTACTACTCAACACGGGACCAAGAGTACGAGCTCCCCCACCTCGCCCCGCGCATAAGATGTGACCGGTGATCGACTCCACCCACCTGCCGCCGGTCGAGCTGCGTACCGAGCGCCTGCTGCTGCGGCCATGGCGCCCCTCCGACCGCGAGCCCTTCGCGGAGCTCAACGCCGATCCCGAGGTCATGGAACACTTCCCCGCCACGCTCAGCCGCGAGCAGAGCGACGCGCTCGCCGACGCCAGCGACGACCTGATCACCCGGCAGGGCTGGGGACGCTGGGCGCTGGAACGGCTGGACACCGGCGAGTTCATCGGCTTCACCGGCCTGCACCGGCCGACGTTCGAGGCCCCCTTCATGCCCGCGACGGAGATCGCCTGGCGGCTCGACCGCAGGTCGTGGGGGCACGGCTACGCGAGCGAGGCGGCCACCGCCGCGCTCGGCTTCGCCTTCGACCGGCTCGGCCTGGCGGAGGTGGTCTCCTTCACGGCCACGGTCAACACCCGCTCCAGCGCCGTCATGCGCCGCCTCGGGATGGTCCACGACCCCGAGGGGGACTTCGACCATCCCGTCCTGCCGCCCGGCCACCGGCTGCGCCGCCACGTCCTGTACCGCCTCACCGCGAGCGACTGGCGCCGCGCGAACGGGCGCGCGGAGCGCGTGAGCGGGTGAGACGGCCCCGGCGGGGGCTCAGTCGCCGCCCCGGCCCAGGGGGCCGAACGCCACGTCCTTCTCCTGCCCCAGGACCTGGTCCTGCGGGCCGTACGCGGTGCGGGGAGACGCCGGCGTGCACAGGACGAAGCCGGCCCGGCTGCCCACCAGAGCGGTCGTCCCCCACCTGTCCCGGAAGTCCGCCAGCAGCCGGAAGTCCTCGACCGCGCCCTGCTCGGGGAGGCGCCGGCTGCCGTCCATGTTGTGCACCGGACCTCCCTTCGGCATGCACTCGCGTACGGTCCGCAACTGCTCGGGGGTGCCCGGGCCAGGGTGATGCGCGTCTCGACCTCGTGCGTACGGTCCGCCGTGGCCCGGCCGGAAGGCTCCACGGCCCCCCATCACCTCGAACGCCGCTCGCTCACCCCGAGCGACCAGGCCCCCAGGCGCGCCCCGGTCAGAGCGCGAAGTCCATGGCGAACCTCTGGTACACCTGCTCCTTGGCCGTCTTCGCCCTGGGCGAGTAGGCGGCGTAGGACATCGTGCGCCGGCTCGTCGCAGAGGAACGGGAGATCACCGCCGACCAGCTCGGTCGGATCGCGCCCTACCTGCGGGCCCACATCAGCCGCTTCGGCGCGAACTCCTGGCGCATCACGCTAAGGGACGGTGGGGGCGTAACTGCGCAGGAAGGCCCGCACGCCGATGGTGACGAGCTGAGTGATCTCCTCCTGGGGCAGCGGGACGGCGCCGTAGAACGTCTGCTGGTTGACATCGGTGACGGTCAACAGGGTGAGGTGGGCGGCGGCGCTGTCGGCGTCATGGATGTCCAGCAGGCCGCGGTCGGCGATCCGGCGCAGGTACGGTGCCAGGCGCAGGTGCGCGGTCTGTGGTCCGGCTGCGATCCAGGACTTCAGGATCGGTGGGGGGATGTGGGCGGCCTCGGCCTCGATGGCCCGCACCAGAGCGAAGTGATCGGGGAAAGAGGTCACTGCGGCGACCCGGTCGAGGGAGAAGTCGATCAGGTCCTGCTCCAGGTCCACGATTTTGCGCAGGTGCCGGTCCATGATCTGTGCGATCGCGGCGGTGACGTCCTCGGCGCCTTCCAGCGCGACGGTCAGGAACAGCTGTTCCTTGTCGGTGAAGTGGTTGTAGACCGTCCGCTTGGACACCCCGGCCGCGGCGGCGATCGAGTCCATGCTGGCGCGGGTGTAGCCGTCGCGGCCGAACACCCGGCGAGCGGCTTGGGTGATCGCCTGCCGCTTGTCCGCTCTGCCGTACGGCTCGGGCCGGCTCAGGGTCATCGGTGTCCTTTCGGGCTGGGGCTACTTGGCCGCAGTGTACGGGCGGACCTTGCGCGACAGGGCGTTGAGCAGTTCCCGCAGCAGGTCGGCGGTGCAGGGGTCGCTCAGCTCGCGTTCGCTGGTGAAGCGGGTGTCACAGTGGAACACCGTGACCTCCGGTTTGACCACGACTTCGGCCCCCACCGCGGCCAGGATCTGGCGGAGGGCGAGTTGCGCGCGTACCGAACCGAACGGTCCCGGTGAGGCGCCTGCGATGGCCACTGGCTTGCCGCGCAACAACCCTTCGGGTGGGGTGCTCGCCCAGTCGATGGCGTTCTTCAGTGCGGCCGGGACCGAGGCGTTGTGTTCCGGGGTGGCGATCAGCAGGGCGTCGGCGGCGGCGATGCGGGCCCGGAATTCGGCGACCGTCACGGGTGGCGTACCGCTGTCCAGGTCCTGGTTGTAGAGCGGCAATCGGCCCAGGTCGTCCTCGATGGCGATGGCCGGCCCCCCGAGGCTCAGCGTGCGTGCCGCGTGCAGCAGTGCGGTGTTGTGGGACTGCGCGCGCAGGCTGCCGGACAGGGCCAGGATGGTCAGCTCGTTCATGTCTCTCCTTCGGTGGACGAACATCAAACTACACCATCGAGTGCATGTTTTACACTATCTGGTGTACTTTGAGCGAGTGATCCACGCGACCGCACACAACGGACGGATCTCCGTCCTCTCCCTCGCCTTGCTGGCGACCCCGACCTCACTCAGCGCCAACAGCATCACCACCGTCATCCCCGCCCTGGCCCACGCGCTCGACGTCTCGGCCGCCGACGCCACCTGGGCCGCCACCGCCTTCGGCTGGGGTGGCGTGCTGGGCGCCCCACTCACCGCCGCGCTGCTGCGTACCCGCGGCAGCCGCGTCGCCACACTCGCCAACGCCGCCCTGGTGCTGCTCGGCACGCTCCTGGTGGCACTCGCGCCGGCGCTGCCGATGCTCCTGGCCGGACGCGCCGCTCAGGCCGCCGGCGGGGGCGGTCTGGTGACCCTCGCCATCACCCTGGCCGGGACGACCTCCCGGACAGGCGTGATCACCGCCGGAGTCGGCCTCGTCGGCGCGTTCGGCCCGCTGGTCGGCTCTACCCTGTCAGCGATCTCCTGGCGGACGCCGCTGCTGCTGTCCCTGCCCGCGCTGCTGGCCGTCCCCGCCATCCTGCGCCACGCTCCAGCACACCCCCACGATCATGACGCCGGACCCACCGACGCCTCCGCGCCCACCGACATCGTCGGCATCCTGCTGGTGATGACGTTGATCAGCGCGTTCATCCTGACCCCGCGCCTGGGCCCGGCCACACTGGCCGCAGCCGCCGTCGCGACCGCGCTCCTGACCCTGCACATCCGCAGGAGCAACGCCGGGTTCGTCCCCCGGGCGGTGGTGAGCTCCCGCGTGTTCGTCATCGCCTCGGCGACCGCGTGTGCGCTGTCCACCTCCTACTTCGCCCTGCTCTACACCGTTCCCAGAATGCTGGAACGCCACTGGCCGGCCGAACGGATCGGGCTGGCGACGCTCGTCATGCTGGCCGCCGGCTCAATCGCCTCGCTGCTGTTCACCCGCTGGACCTCCCGGTACGCCCCCGCCCTCACCCGGACGGTCCTCCTGACCGCCGGCGCCGTGGCCGTGGCCCTGCCGCTGACCGCGCCCTGGCCGACGGCCCTCGTAGCGGCCAACGCGTTCGCAGTGTTCGCCGCCACGGCGGCGATGGCCTGGCACTCCGATCGCGCCGGCAAGGCCGTCCCAGGCGAGCATCGAGCCACCGCGCTCGCCCTGTTCACCCTGTGCTACCAACTCGGCGGCGCCTTAGGTCCGGCGCTGGCCAGCCTCCTGATCGCGTAAGCGGGGGCTCCGGTCCCGGCACTGGAGGATGCCGTCCGGCCGTCCTGGCAGTTCGCCCGAGGCGCACAGCCTGGGGCCGTCGACAAACGGTGACATTCGGCGGACGATGCGCTCATATTTGGCGCCAAGGGTGGTTCGTCATGGACGAACCACGCACCATCCCTCCCCGGCCCCGAGACAGGCTGTACGCCGCGGCCACGCTGGTGCTCGCCGTACTGCTGCTGCCGCCGGCCTTCGTTCGCCATCCAGGCCGCGCCCGCGAACTGGCCTGCCGCTGGGCGTTGCGGATGCGATTCCCCGCCGAGAACCTCGCCGGGCTCACCGACGGCGCGATGGCCGCGTTCACCGCGGCGCGCACCGAGGCGCTGTGGCGTCACGGCCAGCTCATCGGCGCCACCTCCGGATACCGCGACCCCGTCGTCCAGCAGCGGATGTTCGACGACGAGGTGCGCCGCTCCGGCTCTCCGTCCCTGGCCCGCATGCTCGTGCTGCCACCGGCCGAGTCCAGCCACGTCAAGGGCATCGCCCTGGACGTGCGCCCGCACGAAGGCGCTCGCTGGCTGGAGGAGCACGGCGCCCGCTACGACCTCTACCGCCTGTACGACAACGAGTGGTGGCATTTCGAGCACCGCCCGGACAGGCGGGGCATACCGCCGCGACGGCTCCCCCACCCCGGCGTGCACCACCTCTTCGAGAAGGGGTAGCGATCCATATCCGGTTCTCTGGAGCGGCGGCTGCGCGCGGCGCGCGAGATGACGTTCGTGGGGCGGGAGGAGGAGCTCGCGGTCTTCACCACGGCGCTGTACAGCGGCGCCCGCAGCGTCCTGTACGTGCACGGTCCGGGCGGCATCGGGAAGTCGGCCCTGCTGCGGCGCTTCGCCGACGAGGCCGAGACGGCGGGGCGGCCCGTGTCCATGCTGGACGAGCGCCTGATGGACCCGGCGGCCTGCCAGGACGACGCGGTGCTGCTGTTCGACGGTTTCGACCGCGTGCAGAACCTTGAGGGGTGGCTGCGCGAACGGTTCCTGCCGCGGGTGCCCGCGGGGGCGCTGGCGGTGATCGCGGGACGGAACCCGCCGGATGTGCGCTGGCAGGCGGACCCGGCATGGGCGGGGTCGCTGGAGGTGCTGCCGCTGCGCGATCTGCGGGCCGCGGACGCGCACACCCTGCTGGACGCCGCCGGCGTGCCGGCCGAGGTGCGCGAGCCGCTGCTCGCCTTCGCCGGCGGTCACCCGCTGGCGCTGCTCCTGGGGGCGGCCGTGGCGGCGAAGGACGGCAGGCGATGGAGACCTGATCAGGACCTGGTGGCCGAGTTGCTGGATCAGCTGGTGGGCGAGCTGCCCTCGGCCGCGCACCGGCGTGCCCTGGAGATCTGCGCGCACGCGTACACGACGACGGAGGACCTGCTGCGGGCGGCCTTCCCCGAGGACGCGGGGACGCTGTTCCGCTGGCTGCGGCGGTTGCCGTTCGTCGAATCGAGCGGTCTCGGGCTGTTCCCGCACGGCGTGGTCCGGCGGCTGCTGGAGGCGGACCTGCGCTGGCGGGACCCTGAGGCGTACACGGTGATGCACGAGCGCGTGCATGCGCGCCTGGCGGACAGGGTGCGTACGGCGAGCGACGCGGACGTGCCCGGCGCGGTGGCGGCACTGCTCCATCTCCACCACGGGCCGCCTACCGGAGACGGCGAGTTCCAGGAAGAGGCCTTGCCGCAGGCGGAGGCGGAGGCCGGCATCCTGGTACAGGAGGCGGCATTCTGGGTGGAGCGTCAGCCGGAAGCGTTCCGCCTCTATCGAAGCGCCGAGACGGGCGAGCCGGTGGCTCTCTCCGCGTGGCTGCGGTTGACGGAGCTCGATGAGGAGGAGCTGGCGGCCGATCCCGTCGTGGCCGCGGCGTGGGCGCACGCGCGCGCCACCACCCCGCTGCGCGCCGGTGAGCACCTGGCGGTCAGCAGGCAGTGGGTGCTTCCGCCGTACCGCGGTAACGCGCTGGTGCTGGAACTGATCCAGTGGCGAGCGCTCGGCAACTGTCTACGGGCCGAACGGCTGGCCTGGTCGTACATCGAAGCACGCACGGAGCGGTACCACGGGATGCGTGACATCGCCGGCGGCCTGTTCGTCCATGACTGGCGGGCGGTGCCCGCGCGGGCGTGGCTGGAGCAGATGGTCAAGAGGCCCGCCAGCGGCCCTGGCGCCGCGACGGCGAGACTGGCGGTGCTGTCCAGGGAGGAGTTCGCCGACGCGGTCCGCGGAGCGTTGCGCAGGTTGCCGCGGCCGGACGAGCTGGCCGCCTCCCCCCTGACGCGCACCAGGCTGGTCGCCGAGGAGCAGAATCCCGCCACGGCACTGGGTGACCTGCTGCGCCAGGCGATCGGCGACCTGAGCGAGGACCCGCGCTCGGTCAAGTTCCACCGGGCGCTGTCCGTCACGTTCCTCTGCGGTACGCCCACGCAGGAGCTGGCCGCGGAACGGCTCGGCATCCCCTTCACCACCTATCGCCGCCACCTGGCGGCCGGCATCGAACGGGTCTGCGCCGGCCTGTGGCACCGCGAGCTGTACGGCACCAGCCGTACGTGAATCACTCGGCGAGGGCGAAACCGACCGCCGCCTCGGCGTGCAGCCGGGCGCTCGGCAGCACAGGGATCGGGCTGTGCTTCTCACTGATCAGCAGCTCGATCTCCGTGCAGCCGAGTACGACGCCCTCCGCGCCGTCGTCGGCGAGGTCCTGGATGATCCGCGCGTAGGCGTCCCTGGACGCTTCCCTGATCACCCCGCGCACCAGCTCGTCGAAGATCACGTCGTGGACCAGCTTCCGCTGTTCGCGACGCGGGACGACCACCTCGACGCCGTGGGCGGCCAGCCGATCCAGGTAGAAGGGCTCCTCCATGGTGAACCTGGTGCCGAGCAGGCCGACCTTGCGCATGCCCCTGGCGCGGATCTCGGCGCCCACGGCGTCGGCGATGTGCAGCACCGGCACGCCCACGGCCCGCTCCACGTCGTCGCTCACCCGGCTGAAGGTGTTGCTGCAGACGAGCAGGACGTCGGCGCCGGAATCCTCCAGTCGCCTGCCCGCACCGGTCAGCAACGTGCTCACCTCGTCCCAGCGGTCGGCGAAGATGAGGTCCTCGACCGTCGTGTAGTCGACCGACCAGATGAGGCTGTTGGCGGAATGGCTGCCGCCGAGGTGCTCGCGGGTGCGCTGGTTGATGATCTGGTAGTAGATCACCGTCGATTCCCAGCTCAACCCGCCGATAAGACCGATGGTGCGCATGGAACTCCGTTTCGCCGGCTCGTCGCCGGAAGGCTTGACAGGGTGGCCGGTCATTCTGCAGAGCAGAAGCTGTTCAGGCGTCGGCCAGCGCGCGGGCGCAGGCGCCGAGCCCGATCTCGCTTGAGGCCTTGACGAACACCACGTCGCCCGGTTCGAGCAGCGAGCCGGCCAGCTCGGTGGCGCCGGACACGTCCTCGACCGTGTGGACGGCCACGCCCCGGTTCGCGGACTCCGCCGCCCACGCCATCGCGAGCGGATCCCCCTCCCCTACCGCGATCAGCACGTCGAAGCGGAGGTCGGCGACGAGCCGGCCGATCTCGGCGTGCCGGGCGCGCGAGGTGTCCGCCTGCTGCCCCATCGCGCCGAGCACGGCGACGGTACGGCGGGCGCCCGCCATCGCCCGCACCGCCCGCAGCCCGGCCTTCATGGACTCGGGGCTGGCGTTGTAGGCGTCGTCGACGATGGTGATGCCGTCACGTCGTTCGACGATCTCCAACCGGCCCGCGGAGCGCCGCCGGGCGGCGTTCAGTCCCTCGGCGATCTCGGCGGCGCCCAGGCCGAGCGCGGTGGCCACGGCGGCGGCGGCCAGCGCGTTGCCCACCTGATGCTCGCCCATGAGGTCGAGCGTGACCGGGGCGCTGCCGCCCGGCGTCACCAGCTCGAACGCGGGCCGCGCGCGGTCGTCCAGCCGCACGCCTTCCGCCCGCACCCGTGCCCCCGCCGCCGCGCCGTACAGCAGGACCTCGGCCCTGGTACGGCCGGCCATCCCGACGACGTACGGGTCGTCGGCGTTGAGCAGCGCGAACCCGTCCGCCGGAAGCGCCTCGACCAGCTCGCCCTTGGCCTCGGCTATGTCGGCCGGCCCGGATCCCATGCGCTCCACGTGCGCGCTGCCGACATTGAGCACCAGCCCAAGCTGCGGTGGCGCGAGTCCGGTCAGGTACGTCAGGTCGCCCTTCCTGCTCGCCCCCATCTCCAGCACCAGGTACCGGGTGGCGGCATCGGCGCGCAGCACGGTGAGCGGCAGTCCGAGCTCGTTGTTGAACGACCTGTCCGTGGCGACCGTCTCGGCGTGCCGTTCGAGCACCTGCGCCAGCAGGTCCTTGGTGGTGGTCTTGCCCACGGAGCCGGTCAGGCCGATCACGGTCGGGCTGATGCGTCCGAGCAGGTGCTTGGCCAGCACGCCGAGCGCGAGCTGCACGTCGTCGACCACGAGGGCGGGCACGCCGACGGGCCGCGAGGCCAGCACGGCGACGGCGCCGCCCGCGACGGCACGGCCCGCGTAGTCGTGGCCGTCTACGCGGGCGCCGACCGTCGCGGCGAACAGGCCGCCGGGCACCACCTCGCGCGAATCGACTGCCGCGGGCGCCGTCACCAGCGCCCGCGGATCGCGCACGTCGTGCAGGCTCGCGCCGACGACCTGCGCGATCCTCTCCAGCGTCGTGGCGATCACTTGCCGCTCCTGACGGTCACTTGCCTGCTTCTGGCGATCACTTGCCGCTCCGGGCGAACGCGAGGTCGATGAGGCGGCGCAGCAGATCCGGGTACGGGACACCGCTCTCGGCCCAGGCCCTGGCGTAGACGGAACGGGCCGTGAAGCCGGGCATGGTGTTGATCTCCAGCACGTACAGGCGTCCCGACTCCTCCTCGTAGAGGAAGTCGACCCTGGCCAGGCCGTAACCGCCGATCGCCCGGAAGGCGCGCAGCGACATCTCGCGCACGTCCTCGGCCACGCGTTCGGGCAGGACGGCGGGGATCGTGGCGATCTCGGCATTGCTGAGGTACTTGGCCTCGTAGTCGAGCCAGTCGCCTGGCACGAGGAGCTCGCCGGGCAGCGACGCCTCCGGGAAGTCATGACCGCCGAGCACGCTGCAGATGAGCTCGCGCGCGGCTACCTCCTGCTCGACGATGACCAACCGGTCGTGTGTCAGCGCCAGCTCCACACCCGCGCGCAGCTCCTCCATCGTGGTGACACGCGAGATGCCGATGGAGGAGCCCAGACCGGACGGTTTCACGTACATCGGCCAGTCGAGCGACTTCACCAGCCCCCAGGAGTCGATGGTGGCGCGCCATTCGTGCTCGGTGAACCACACACCCGGGGTGACGGGGATGCCCTCCGCCAGGAACGCGCGCCGCATCGCGACCTTGTCCATCGCCACGGCGGAGGCCAGGACGCCGCAACCCACGTACGGGATGCCCAGCGTCTCCAGGTGCCCCTGGACGACGCCGTCCTCGCCGAACGGTCCGTGCAGCACCGGGAAGACCACGTCCACCTGATCGCGTCGCAGCTCCACCGGCCACCTGCCCTGGCGGTCGATGATGACGGGCACGGGCTCGTACAGCTCCTTCGGCAGGGCGTCGAGCACGGCGTGTGCCGACAGCAGCGACACCTCGTGCTCGGCGGACGGCCCGCCGGCCAGCACCGCCACGCGTACGCGTTCTGTCACTATCGATCAGCCTTCCTCGGTGGGACGGTCGCAGGACCTGCCCGCCGAGTGTCGGCATTTCACCTGACCAGTTCCCAGGCCATTCACTGTCCAATTTCCGGCCATGGGCGCATGAGTGGGCCGAAGATGTCCACGCCCATCTCCCAGGCTTGGCGCTGGGCGAGCAGCCGTCCTGCCGCCTGCGGGTGCGCCTGGCTCCACGCCTGTGCCGCCGCGCTGTCGGCGAAGAAGCTGACGTGGCCGCAGCGCACCTCCCCGGCGGCGCCCTCACAGCAGGCCTGCTCCTGGTGCTGACCGTAGAAGACCACGGCGGAGGCCGGCTCCCACCTCCCCTGGTCGCCGCAGGCGGGAACGGTGACGGTGACCGGGCGGCCGGTACGTCCACTGGACGACGGCTCTCGTACGGGCCGGTGTCATCCCGAAGCGCAAGCGCGGCGAGCCGCACAAGGCCGCGCGCGAGCACGGCATGCATGCCCTGCGGCACTTCTACGCCTCAGTGCTCCCGGACGCCGGCGAGAACATCAAGGCCCTCAGCGAGTACCTCGGGCACCACGATCCGGGTTTCACCCTGCGGACCTACACCCAACAGGACCTCGAACGCCTCCTGCCGGCGGGCAGGGTCTACGCTGTGCCTCGCGGCCACCGCATGATCTTCATTCTTCACACACCGATGATCAGCAATGGCCGCGCCCGCATCCCTTCCGTGTCCCGCACGGGGCACGCAGCGTTCGCCCGCCGCCTCGCACCAGGAGGACACATGCAACGCGGTGAAGTCTGGTGGGTCGACTTCGATGAGCGACGCCCTGTCGTGCTGCTCTCGGACGAGGAGTCATCCGGGTTTCAAGCGATGCAGGTCGTTGCGCCAGCGGGCGTCGAGATGAGCGGCCTGGGCGTTGAAGTGACCGTAGGAGCCCCGGAAGGGCTGCCCTTCGAAGGCGTGCTGCGGTTCGCGTTCCCGCGTCCAGGCTTTACTCCGTGCACATGGCTGACCACCGTGGCACGGGACGACCTGATCGAACGGGCGGGCGCGTTGTCCTCCGTGAAGCTCAGCGAGGTTGGAGAAGCCGTCCGTGCCGCTGGAGAGAGGAGGGAGTGGACCCCGATGACGGCTGCCAGGTTCAGCGAGATCAAAGATGCCCGCCGTCTCGAAGGAAGTGAGTAGCGGACGCCTGGCTGCCCAACTCGATCGCGACCACTGACCGCCGCCCCCTCTCCACCGCACTCCAGCAACAAGATCACGATCTACGGCTGGAGTACTGGGGTCTGCACGGAGTTCGGATCTCCAGCCCGGCCAGGCGGCTGTCAGGCGTCTTGTCGAACCGGCTCTCCGCGCTGACCTGGCCTGCTTTCGGAGCCGGCGCACCGCCTGCAGATCGATTTGATCGTTCGAGAATTCTCGCACTATCATCGTGCGAAAATTGTCGAACGATTGAAGGTGGTTCCGTTGGCGCCGGCACGGGTGTACCAGCATCCCGAGGTTGATGAGATCGCGATCCCGCGCGTGCTGTTCGCGTTGAGTGAGCCGCTGCGGTTGTCGATGGTGCGGATGCTCGCGGAACGCGGCGAGGTGGACAGCATCGAGCTGGGCCCGGACCTGCCGCGCTCCACGCTCACGCATCACACCAGCCTCCTGCGCGAGTCCGGGGTGGTGTTCGTCCGTGCCGAGGGACGCAAGTGCCTGATCCGACTTCGCGACGACGACCTGGAGGCGCGGTTCCCCGGATTGATCGACACCGTGCTCAACGGCTACCAGGAAGCCGCTCCCACGCAGGAGGACGCGTGATCCGCCGCGTCTGGCCGCTTGTCGCCGCCGCGATCGCGCTGGGGATAGACGCCTACGTTCTCGCCGGGGTGCTGCCCTCGATCGCCGATTCGCTCGCCACGACGGTCGCGGCGGTCGGCCTGGGGGTGACGGCCTTCACCGCCGCGTACGCTCTGGCAGGACCGTTGTTGTCCGGATCGCTGATCCGCGGGAGTACCGCGAGGGCGCTGCTGATCGCGTTGGGCGTGTTCAATCTCGGCAACCTCGTCACCGTGGTCTCGCCGGGGACCGAGGTGTTCCTCGCCTCGCGGGTGATCGCGGGCGCCGGCGCCGGCGTGCTCACCGCTGTGGCGACCGCAGCCGCCGCCGCCATGGTCGCCGACCACGAACGGGGGCGCGCCATGGCCATGGTGACCTTCGGCCTGTCCACCGGGACGGTCGCCGGAGTGCCGGTCGGGATGCTCATCGGCGACCGGCTGAGCTGGCGATGGACCATGGCCCTGGTCGTCGCGGTCGGCCTGCTCAGCATGGTGGCCCTGGCCGTCAAGGCGCGAACGATCCCGTCGTTGCCCGCTTCGCGTGGTCCCGCCTTCGCGGTGCTGCGTTCGGCGAGGACGCTCGTCGGGGTCGCCGCCGCGTTCCTCCTCGGTGTGGCCAGTCTCGGGCTCTACACCTATCTGCTGCCCATGGCCGAGGCGCGAGGGCTCCAGGACTGGGGATTCGCGCTGGTGTGGGCCTGGGGCATCGGCGGAGTCGCCGGCTCCGCCCTGGTCGGCAGGCCGCTGGACGCCTTCGGGCCCCGTACGCTGCTCATCGTCCTGCCGGCAGTGCTCCTGGGGGGCTTCGCCGTCTTCTGGATCTCTGCCACACCGGCGGCCTGGCTCGTCGCGGCGGCGTTGTGGGGGGCGGCGGGGTGGGCGAGCGTTCCGACCCTGCAACAAGCCCTGACCGGGACCCGGCCCGAGCGGGCGATGCCGATCGTCGCGTTCCAGATGGCGGCGATGTATCTCGGTTCCGCCGCGGGAGCCGCCGCGGGCAGCGGTCTGCTCGCCAACGGCGTCGATCCGGGCGATCTGCCCGCATGGGCGCTGATCCCCGCAGCCCTGGCGTTGCTGCTCACCTGCCGGCTCAGCATCGGCACGCTCCGCGCTCATGCCCGGCGCCCCGCCTCCCGCCTCGCCTGCGAAGCCGCAGACTGAGCGGGCGACACGCACGACGCCTCGGTGGCGTCGTGTTCCTCCGGCAGGCGGTCGAACGGCGGGAACGATCGCCGTCGCGGCAGGCCGGCCCTAGTCGCTCTCCGACGAATACTTCCGAGCGACGACGGCGTTGAACTCCGCCACCAAACCATCGTCGGCGTATGCCTTCAGGTCTGCTTGCAGGTCTCGGATGTACCGGAGATAGCGCTCCGACTTGAGCGGCCCGGCGAGGTCGATGGCCTCCAGCGCGGCGAGCCGCACAAGGCCGCACGCGAGCACGGCATGCACGCCCTGCGGCACTTCTACGCCTCAGTGCTCCTGAACGCCGGCGAGAACATCAAGGCCCTCAGCGAGTACCTCGGGCACCACGATCCGGGGTTCCCCCTGCGGACCTACACCCACCTCATGCCGAGCAGCCAGGACCGGACACGGAACGCCGTGGCCGCCGTGTTCGCGTCCGGCCCGAAGCTTTGACGGCCCAGGCATGCGAAACGGCCTCTACCGTACGACGAAGTCGCAGGTAGAGGCCGCTTTTTCTCAAGCAGACATCTTCTTCTTGAGGTTCTCGTCCAGGGCGGCCAGGAAGTCCTGGGTGGTGAGCCACTTGGCGTCGCCGCCGACCAGCATGGCGAGGTCCTTGGTCATCTGACCGCTCTCGACGGTCTCGATGCAGACCTGCTCCAGCTTGTTGGCGAAGTCGGTCACGGCGGGGGTGTTGTCCAGCTTGCCGCGGTGGGCCAGGCCACGCGTCCACGCGAAGATCGAGGCGATCGGGTTCGTGGAGGTGGGGTTGCCCTTCTGGTGCTCGCGGTAGTGGCGGGTCACGGTGCCGTGGGCGGCCTCGGCCTCGACGGTCTGGCCGTCGGGGGTCATGAGGACGGAGGTCATCAGGCCGAGCGAGCCGAAGCCCTGGGCGACGGTGTCGGACTGCACGTCGCCGTCGTAGTTCTTGGCGGCCCAGACGTAGCCGCCCTCCCACTTGAGCGCCGCGGCGACCATGTCGTCGATGAGGCGGTGCTCGTAGGTGAGCCCGGCCTTGTCGAAGTCGGCCTTGAACTCGGTCTCGAAGACCTCGGCGAAGATGTCCTTGAAGCGGCCGTCGTACGCCTTGAGGATGGTGTTCTTCGTCGACAGGTAGACCGGGTAGTTGCGGGCCAGGCCGTAGCGCATGGAGGCGCGGGCGAAGTCGCGGATCGACTCGTCGAGGTTGTACATCGCCATGGCGACGCCGCCGCCCGGGAAGTCGTACACGTCGAGCTCGATCGGCTCGGAGCCGTCCTTCGGCGTGTACGTGAGGGTCAGGGTGCCCTCGCCGGGGATGACCAGGTCGGTGGCGCGGTACTGGTCGCCGAAGGCGTGACGGCCGACGACGATCGGCTTGGTCCAGCCGGGCACGAGCCGCGGCACGTTCGACATGATGATCGGCTCACGGAAGATCACGCCGCCGAGGATGTTGCGGATGGTCCCGTTGGGGGACTTCCACATCTTCTTGAGCCCGAACTCCTCGACCCGCGCCTCGTCGGGGGTGATGGTGGCGCACTTCACACCGACGCCGTACTTCTTGATGGCGTTGGCGGCGTCGATGGTGACCTGGTCGTCCGTCGAGTCCCGGTACTCGATCCCCAGGTCGTAGTACTTCAGGTCGACGTCGAGGTAGGGAAGGATCAGCTGGTCCTTGATGAACTGCCAGATGATCCTGGTCATCTCGTCGCCGTCGAGCTCGACGACCGGACCCTCCACCTTGATCTTGGGCATGCGAATGGTTCCCCTTCAATGAATGGATGCGTTGAGGCTATCGGACCGTCCCGTCAACCGGCCAAAAGGGACAGGAGCCAGGCCTTGAACCCGTTGTTGTACAGCGCGAGCGAGGTCAGGGCCATGAGGAAGCCGAACGCGATCAGCGTGATGACGTCCGTCTTCTTGTCGCGGACGGCCAGTTGCCCGTCGAACCCGGCGAACCGGAGCGCGGCGGCGACCATCAGCACACCGCCCAGCGCGAACCCGCCCCAGCGCGGGTCCACCAACAGGATCACGAGCACGGCGGCGACCGCTCCCGCCACGATCAGCGGGAACGGTCCCCAGCGTTCACGTTCGTTCTCTCGGCTCAACGCTCTTCTATTGGCTTCCACTTCTGATCGCGCTCGCCAATGTATTCACTGTCGGGCCGGATCAGCCTGTTGTCGGCATGCTGCTCGATCACGTGCGCGGTCCAGCCGGACATGCGGCTGATCGAGAAGACGGGGGTGAACAGGTCCGTCGGAATGCCAAGGTAGTGGTAGACCGACGCCGCGTAGAAATCGACGTTCGGATAGAGGCCCTTCGTCTCGAAGACGACCTCCTCCATCTCCTTCGACATCCGGTAGTAGGTGTCGTCGCCGGCGGCCTCGGCCAGCTCGGCGGACATGCGGCGCAGGTGCGTCGCGCGCGGGTCCTCGGTCTTGTAGACGCGGTGGCCGAAGCCCATGATCTTCTCGCCCGCGGCGAGCTTGTCGCGCACGGCCTGGGCCACCCCGCCCGGCGGGATCGACTCCAGGGTCTTCATGACCTGCTCGTTCGCGCCGCCGTGCAGCGGGCCCTTGAGCGTGCCGATGGCCGCGACGATGGCCGAGTGCATGTCCGACAGGGTCGCGGCGCAGACGCGGGCGGCGAACGTCGAGGCGTTCATCGTGTGGTCGGCGTGCAGCACCAGGCACTCGTCGAAGATCTCGACCGCACGCCGCTCGGGGGCGCGTCCGGTGACCTGGAGCAGGAAGTTGCCGGCGATGCTGAGCTCGGGGTCGGCCTCGGGGACCGCGCCGCCGGTGCGCGCGGCGTGGTAGCGGGCGACCAGCACGGGCTGCTGCGCGGTCAGGCGGGCCGCCTTGCGCAGGTTCGCGTCGGGGGCGGTGGAGTCCTTGTCGGGGTCGTCGGCGCCGGAGAGTGAGACGAGGGAGCGGAGCGCCTCCATGGGTTTCTGCTTCTCGGCGATCTCCGCCACGTTGGCGGCGACCAGCGCGCCGAGCTCCCTGCCCTGGGCCAGGTCGGCGCCGTACGCCTCCAGCTGGGCCCGGTCGGGCAGCCTGCCGTGCTGCAGCAGGTACGCGGTCTCCTCGAACGTCGCTCGGCCGGCCAGATCGTGGATGTCGTATCCACGGTAGAACAGGCGACCGGCCTTGCCGTCGATGTCGCTCAGCGCTGTGGACGCGGCGACGACATCGGCCAGGCCTTTCGTGGGCTTGTCCGCCATGAGTGTTTCCTCCGCTTATCTTCCTCCGAAGTCTACCCGTGAGCAGGTAAAACCGTTCGCAGAGGTCCAGACCAATTTCACGGGGGATTCTCCTTTCGGCAAAGGAGATTCCGCATCCCCTCGGTTGGGTAAGCCGGAGCTGTAGTAATAGTTACGGCGGGCTACCTGGGGAGGAACTGCCGTGGAGGGGCCGTTCATACGCATCGAGGACACCGGCGACGTGGTCCCGTTGCGCCCCGAGATCACGACGGTCGGGAGAGGCCGGGGTGTGGACATCCGGCTCACCGACCCCAGTGTGTCTCGACTCCATGCCGAGTTCGTCAGACGAGGACCCTACCTGTACGTCGTTGACCTGGGCCTGTCCCGCAACGGCACACGGGTGAACGGCAGGCCGATCGCCCGGAGGGTCCTTGACGACGGAGACGTCGTCTCGTTCGGCGCGGCGCGGGGTCGCATCGGTGGAGTCCCTCGTGAGGACTTCACCCCCGAGGTCGAGCTGCGCAGGGCGGCGGCGCCCGAGCTGACCAGGCGCGAGGTCGATGTGCTGACCTCGCTCTGCAGGCCGGCGCTGTCCGACGAGGCGTTCGTCGCTCCGGCGACGGCGCGCGAGATCGCCGACGACCTGGTCGTGACCGAAGCCGCGGTCAAGCAACACCTGCTGCGGCTGTACCAGAAGTTCAGGATTCCTGAGGGCACCAACCGCCGCACGCGCCTCGCCAACGAGGTCGTCGCGCTCGGGCTGGTGCGCCCGACCCCTGTGGTGCCACCACAGCGGTCGGCGGGCGCCGCGGCTGAGCAGCAGCCGTCGGCGGCCGGTAGGAGGGCTTCCTAGAGGGAGCCAGATCGCGACCGGGGCTTCGGCGAGGGGTTCCGGCAGCGTCGGAACCATCGAGAGATCACTGCGCTCACCCCTGCTGGGCGCGGAACGGGCGACGGCGGGCGACCGCGGGCCGACAGGCCGGTGGCGCGCGCCGTGCTCGACGCCGGTCAGGGAACGTGCCGGCGACGCGCGCTGGCGAGCCATGCGCGCGACGCCGGAGGTCAGCGTTCCTTCACCGGCGTCCTTCAGATCACCCGGAAACCGTGGCTGGGCTTGCTGGTCCTGTTGGCCCGGTCGACGGCGACCGCGTAGTAGTGGTCGCCGCGCTTGCCGTCGGGGTCCGTCCAGCGGATCTGGCGGTCGGCGGGCACGACCGCGACCAGGTTGCGCGCGTCGGCGAAGGCGTTCTGGCCGGCCTCGTCCGGGAAGCGGAAGATGGCGAACTGGAACGGCTCGTCCCGGCCGGTGGCGACCACGCGCACCTCGACGCCGCCGGTGCGGCGCAGCGCGTACGCCACCACCGGGCGGCGCGGCGGCTCGCCGTTGGCCAGGCGGGGCAGCACGGGCGCGAGCGCGGGGCGCTGGTAGTGGTCGTTGACGGCGGTCGTGATGGAGGCGAGCCGGTCCACCTTGACGTCGTTGGCGTTGTACCAGATGTCGCCGCCGACCTCGGGGTGGGCGCGGTTGAGCGTCAGGTGCCTGGACAGCTCGTCCGGCTTCTGCCACTCGGCGGCCTGGGCCGGGTCGCCCGCCTTGTACGCCGCCTGCCCGATCCACAGCAGCGTGTTCGTGCCCGCGGCCACGTCCGACCACCACGGGACGAGCTTGGAGTAGTCGGCCGGCGGCTGCCCGATGTACCAGTAGAGCTGCGGCGCGATGTAGTCCAGCCAGCCCTTCTTGACCCAGCCGCGGGTGTCGGCGTGCAGGTTGTCGTAGGACTGGCCGCCGTTGGTCTCGGAGCCGAGCGGGTCGGTGCCCTTGTTGCGCCAGATGCCCGACGGGCTGATGCCCCAGGCGATCTCCGGCTTGGCCTGCAGGACGCGCTGCTGCATCTCGCTGACCATGAGGTCGACGTTGTTGCGTCGCCAGGAGGCCAGGTCGGGGAAGCCGGCGCCGTACTTGGCGAAGGCGGCGCTGTCGTCGAAAGCAGTGGTGTTGGTCGGGTAGAAGTAGTCGTCGAAGTGCAGGCCGTCGATGTCGTAGCGGGTGATCGCGTCCATCATCGCGTCCTGGCAGAACTTGCGGACCTCGGGCATGCCCGGGTTGTAGTAGAGCTTGCCGCCGAACGGCAGGATCCAGTCGGGGTTCTTGCGGCCGGGGTGATCGGGGTGCAGCTTGCTCGGGTCGGGCTGCATCGACACGCGGTAGGGGTTGAACCAGGCGTGGAAGGCCAGGCCGCGCTTGTGGGTCTCCTCCACGGCGAACCCGAGCGGGTCGTAGCCGGGGTCCTGGCCCTGGGTGCCGGTCAGGTACTGCGACCAGGGCTCGAACGGCGACGGCCAGAACGCGTCGGCGGTCGGCCTGATCTGCACGAACACGGAGTTGAGCTTGCGCTGCACGGCCACGTCGAGCCAGGCGAGGTATTCGGCCTTCTGCTCGTCGGCGCTCAGCCCCGGCTTCGAGGGCCAGTTGATGTTGACGACGGAAGCGATCCACATGCCGCGCATCTGACGCAGCGGGGGGACGTAGTCTGCCTGGGCGAAGGCCGGCAGCGGCACGGCTGACGCGGCGGCGGCGAGAGCGAGACCCTTCAGGAGAGTCCTTCTGCTGGGCATGGGGGGTGGCCTCTCGACAATGGTTGTGTCGAGGGCGACGATGACAGAAAATTACCTTCAGATCAACAACCGTGAAGGAAAATGCCGCATGAGCGCAGAGCTGGTCCGACTTGCGATGACGGTGCTCCAGCCGGGGTTCGAAGGGACGTCGCCTCCCGACTGGCTGCGCCGCGCGCTGGGCGAGGGCCTGGGCGGCGTCATCCTGTTCGCCCGCAACTCCATCGGCGAGCAGCTCGTCCGTTCGGTGCGCGCCGAGAACCCCGGCGCGATCGTCGCGATCGACGAGGAGGGCGGCGCGGTCACCCGGCTCGAAGTGCTCGCCGGCAGCTCCTTCCCCGGCAACCGGGCGCTGGGCGTGGCCGACGACGTCGAGCTGACCGAGCGGGTCGGCCGGCAGATCGGCCGGATGCTCGCCGAACTCGACATCTCCCTCGACTACGCCCCCTCCGCCGACGTGAACGCCAACCCGGAGAACCCGGTCATCGGCGTGCGCTCCTTCGGGCCCGACCCCGAGCTGGTCGCCCGGCACACCGTCGCGTACGTGGCCGGGGTGCAGGGCGCGGGCGTGGCCGCCTGCGCCAAGCACTTCCCGGGGCACGGCGACACCACCACCGACTCCCACCTGGCGCTGCCCACCGTGCACGCCTCGCGGGCGGTGCTCGACGAGCGCGACCTGCCGCCGTTCCGGGCCGCCATCGCGCACGGGGTGCGCTCGATCATGTCCGGCCACCTGCTCGTGCCCGCGCTCGACCCGTCGATGCCGGCCACGCTCAGCCACAGCGCCCTGACCGACCTGCTCAGGGGCGAGCTCGGCTTCGACGGCGTGGTGGTCACCGACGCGATCGAGATGCAGGCCGTGGCCGCCATGTTCGGCCCCGGCGAGATCGCGGTGCGCGCGCTGGCCGCCGGCGTCGACACCATCTGCGCCGGCCGGGCCGACGAGCGGAGCCTGCACGAGATGCGCGACGCCGTCGTCGAGGCGGTGCGCACGGGCCGGTTGGCGGAGGAGCGGCTGGCCGAGGCGGCCGGCCGGGTGCTCGCCCTGTCCACCTGGTACGCCGAGCGGTCCGAGCTGCGCGAGAAGGCCCGCGCCGACATCGACGAGGGCGTCGGCCTGGAGGCCGCCAGGGCCGCGCTGACCACCACCGGCACCGCCGTGCTCGACCGGGGGCCGCTGGTCGTGGAGGTCAACACCCGGCTCAACCAGGCGGTCGATCCCGCCACGCCGACCGGCATCGCGGCGGCGCTGGCCGCCCGGCTGCCGAACACCGCCAGGGTGCGCCTCGACCGCGACGGCGAGCTGCCCGCCTTCGACGACCGTCCCGTGGTGCTCGTGGTGCACGACGCGGCCCGGCATCCGTGGGTGCGCGAGGCGCTGGCGCGGGCGCTGGCCGTCCGGCCCGACGCGATCGTGGTGGACACCGGCATCAGCGACGCGCCCGTCGGAGCCGCCCATCTCGCCACGCACGGCATCTCCCGCGTCTCCGCGCAGGCGGCGGCCGAATGGCTGACCCGTTGAACACCGAGCCCGCGAACCCGGTCGCCACCGTGCGGGCGGTGCTGCCGTCGCTGACCCCGGCGGCGCAGGCCATCGGGCGCATCATCCTGGACGACCCGGGGCTGGTCGTGCGGAGCACGATCACCGAGTTCAGCGCGGTGTCGGGCACCAGCGAGGCGACGATCGTGCGCACCGCGCGGGCGCTCGGCTTCGCCGGTTACTCGCAGATGCGCTTCGCGCTGGCCGCCGCCGTGGCCAAGCAGCCCGAACGTCTGGTGCCCGGCGACCTGGCCCCCGACGACCCGCTGACCGACGTGATCGCCAAGGTGGCGCGGGCGGAGTCCGACGCGCTGGCGGACACGGCGGCGCAGCTCGACCCCGACCAGCTCGGCGAGGTCGTCCAGGCCATCGCGGTGGCCCGGCGGGTGGACGTCTACGGCGTGGCGGCTTCCGGGCTGGTGGCCGCCGACATGTCGCAGAAGCTGCTGCGCATCGGCCTGTCCAGCCACCCGTTCAGCGACGCCCACCTGGCCCTGACCAGCGCGGCGCTGCTGCGGGACGGCGACGTCGCGGTGGCCATCAGCTGCAGCGGCGAGACGCCCGACGTGCTGGTCCCGGCCCGTACGGCGGCCGAGGCGGGGGCGCTGATCGTGGCCATCACCAACAACCCGCGCTCGTCGCTGGCCGACCTGGCCAGCCACACGCTGGTGTCGGCCGGCCGGGAGACCGCCTTCCGGCCCGGCGCGCTGGCCAGCAGGATCAGCCAGCTGCTGATCGTCGACTGCATCTTCGTCGGCCTGGCCCAGCGCACCTACGACCGGGCCGAGGCGGCGATCCGGGCCACCCGCGACGCGACCGACCGCTACCGCAACCGGTGACGGACGGCAGGCGACCGACAGGAGGGCGTCAGGCGCGGGTCACCGAGACCTTCGCCAGGTCGGCGCCTCGATGCGCGCCGCCGTGGCCAGGAGCTCCGGCAGCAGCCCCGTCCTGACCTGGTGCAGGCTGGTGCGGCCGGCGTGCGTGGAGACGTTCACGGCGGCGACCGTGCGGCCGGCGTGGTCGCGTACGGGCGCGGCGACGGACCGCAGGCCCTCCTCCAGCTCCAGGTCCACCATCGCCCAGCCGCGCAGGCGCACCTGCTCCAGCGCGGCCCGCAGCGCGTCGGGCCGCACGACGTGGGGGCCGGCGACCTCGGGCAGCGACAGGCCGGACAGGTAGGCGTACCCCAGCTCCAGGACGCGCGGGGTGAGCGCGAACAGCCGGCCGTCGTTGCGCACGTAGCCGAGGTCGGCCAGCGTGATGAGGAAGCGCCTGGCGTCGGCGCGGCTGAGGCCGGTCGCCCGCGCCACCTGGCTGAGCGTCAGCTCGGGCGCCGCGGCGCTGAACGCGCGGATCACCGCCAGCCCTCTGGCCAGCGACTGCACATGATCGACCATGGTGATCCCTTGACAGAAGCCGACAAGGGCGTAGTTTCCGCCACGAGCCGTTCGCCGCCGCGGACGCGCAGACCAGGGCCGACCTGGAGGACCTGGCCATCGACCTGCCGCGCGACCGGGACCAGCTCACCACCCGGTCGCTGCCGCGTTTCGGCGAGCTGCGCGGGCAGGTCCACCGGCGGATCCAGCAGGCGAGAGGGGCACGATGAGCACAGTGCGGGCAGCGGCGTTCGAGGTGCTGCGGCGGTACGGCCTGACGACGATCTTCGGCAACCCCGGCTCGACCGAGGTGTCGCTGCTGACCGGCCTGCCGGACGACCTCCGCTTCGTGCTCGCGCTGCACGAGGGCTCGGTCGTCGGCATGGCCACCGGCTGGGCCATCGGGCACGCCGAGCCCGCGCTGGCCGTGTTGCACACCACGGCCGGGCTGGGCAACGCGGTGGGCGCCCTCGCCACGGCCCGGGTGAACCGGGCGCCCCTGGTCGTCCTGGTGGGGCAGCAGGACCGGCGGCACCTGGCGCTGGAGCCGTTCCTCGCCGGACGGCTGGCCGGGCTGGCCGGCGACTACCCGGTGTGGACCGACCAGCCGGTGCGGGCGCAGGACGTGCCCGGCGCGCTGGCCAGGGCCTTTCACGAGGCGGTCACGCACCGGGGCCCCGCCCTGGTCGTGGTGCCGATGGACGACTGGGACGCGCCCTTCGCCGGCGAGACCCCGGCGGCCCCGGCCCGGGTGCTGCGGCCCGCCGCCGTGCCCGACGCCGGCCTGGCGCCGCTGGTCGAGCTGCTGGCCGGGGCGCGGTCACCGGCGATCGTGGCGGGGGCGGGAGCGGCTTGGGGGCCGCTGGTGCGGTTGGCCGAGCGGCTGGCGTGCCCGGTGTTCCAGGAGTCGTTCGGGGCGCTGGCGGGGTTCCCGCAGGACCATCCGCAGTACGCGGGGGTGCTGCCGGCCGACCGGGAGCGGCTGCGGGCCGTGCTCGCGCCGCACGACGTCGTGCTGGCCGTGGGGGCGCCGGTGTTCCGGCAGTACCCGTACGCGCCGGGGCCGCTGGTCGAGCCGGGGACGGCGGTCGCCGTGGTCACCGACGACCCGGCCGAGGCGCACCGGAGCCCCGCCGACCTGGCCGTCCTGGCCCCGCCGGGGGCCGTCTGCGAGCGGCTGGCGGCCCTGCTGCCGGCCCGTCCCGCCGCCGCGGCGGCCGTTCCACCGGCCCCGGCTCCTGAGGTGCCCGGCGGGGAGCCGTTGCGGCCCGCGTACGTGCTGCGCGAGCTGGCCCGGCGGCTGCCCCGCGACGTCGTGCTGCTGGAGGAGACCCCGTCGTCCCGTCCCGACCTGCACCGGCTGGTCCCGGCCAGGAACCCGCTGGGCTTCGTCTCGGCGGCCATGGGCGGGCTCGGGTTCGCCGTGCCGGCCGCGGTCGGCCTGCGCATGGCGCTGCCCGGACGCCCGGTGGTCGCGGTCGTGGGCGACGGCTCGGCGCTGTACGGCGTGCACGCCCTGTGGAGCGCCGCCCACTATCGGGTGGGCGCGCTGTTCGTCGTGCTCGCCAACGGCCGCTACGCGGTCATGGACCGGCTGGCCGACCGGCAGGGCGGCAAGGCCCCCTGGCCGCCGTTCGCGGAGGTGGACATGGCCGCGCTGGCCAGGTCGCTGGGCTGCCCCGCCCGGCGGGTGGACGGCCCCGCCGAGCTGGGGGCCGTGCTCGACGAGGTGATCCCGTCGCTGGCCGCCCGCGAGGAGCCCCTGCTGCTGGACGTCACCGTGGCCGTGGACCGGGACTTCCGGCCGTGAGCCGGGTCACCAGGCCGGAGGGCGGCGACCGTCGTCGGCTGCCGGGTCGAAGCAGAGCTCGGGGGCGGCGTCCGGCTTGAACACCTCGTCCAGGGCCCACCGCTCGTACGGGCGGGCGCACGGCGGCGCGCCGGCGATCGCCAGCTCGCGGGCGTCGAGGTCCATGACGACGGAGTAGACCGTGTGGCACTCCTCGGCCGGGCCGGCGTGGGGGTCGAGGTGGCGGCAGACGCCGTCGGGGAAGGAGTAGTGGTCGCGCAGGGCCGCGACGACGTGTTCGAGGCCGACCGCGCGCTCGGCGGCGGTGTCCTCCAGCAGGTGGCGCACGCGTTCGGGGCGCAGCAGGGTCAGGCCGGACCTGGCCGCCTTCATGTCCTCCAGCGGCAGCTCGGCCTCGAAGTGGTTGGCGTGGGTGAGCAGGCCGTCGCGCGGCAGCAGCGCGCCGAACGCGCCCGGAGCCACCTCCAGGTCGATGGCCTCGCCTCCGGCGTCGGCGATCAGCAGGTTGCCCGAGGAGACGCGCGGCACGTCGAGCACCTTGCGGTGGGCCCGGCTCATGCGGTCGGACTGCAGCACCCCGCGCAGCAGGAAGTGGTACGGGACCCCCGCCCCGGCCTGGTCGCGGTCGGACTGCAGGCGGTTGGCGCACACGCCGAGCCCCGCCGAGTTGAGCCCCGACTTGGCGAGCATGCCCGCCTCGGCCAGCGTGAGCACCGCGAACCCCTCGGTGTCGCGGGTGGCCAGCAGGAAGGTGACCGCGCCCTGCTCGGGATGCCAGTCCCAGTTCTGGGCGAGCAGGGTGTGGCCGTCGCGGGTGTACTTGGGCAGGACGGCCAGCGCGGTGCAGCCGTCGTCGTGGTAGCCGGTGCCGTCGAGCAGCTCGGTACGGGCGTTGAGCGCGGCGATGTGCTCGACCGGCTGCGCCGCGCCCGCCGCCAGGCCCGCCAGCATGGCGGCGATGCTCGGGTCGTACGCCCTGGCCACGTCGAGGAAGGTCTGGCCCCAGCGCAGCACGTCGGCCGAGGAGAGCCCGGACTTGTCGCGGAACCGCCGCAGGTAGGTCTCGACGCTCCGCGCGACCAGGTCGGCGGTACGGTGGCCGACCTCGGCCCCCATCTCCTCGTAGGTGCCCTCGACAGCGATGAGCGGGGTGTCCATGAATCGGCCTTCCGTGATGGGGGTAGGGCTGGCTCTTCTTCCCATTCCCCCCATCAGGGCTTCATCCCCCGATCACTCAGGAACGCTCGGCCGCCTCCACGACGTTGGACAGCAGCAGCGCGCGGGTCATCGGCCCGACCCCGCCCGGGTTGGGGGTGAGGAAACCGGCGACCTCCTCGACGTCGGGGGCCACGTCACCGGCGATCTTGCCGTGGACCCGGGACACGCCCACGTCGAGGACGGCCGCGCCGGGCTTGACCATGTCCCGCGTGATGAGCTCGGGCACGCCGGCCGCGGCCACGACGATGTCGGCGCGGCGCACGTGGGCGGCCAGGTCGTGGGTGCCGGTGTGGCAGAGGGTCACCGTGGCGTTCTCGCTGCGGCGGGTCAGCAGCAGGCCGAGCGAGCGGCCGACGGTGATGCCGCGGCCCACCACGACGACGTCGGCGCCCTTGATCGGCACGTCGTACTCCTGGAGCAGCAGCACGATGCCGTGGGGCGTGCAGGGCAGGGGCGCGTCGACCATGTGGACGAGGCGGCCGAGGTTGACCGGGTGGAGGCCGTCGGCGTCTTTGGCCGGGTCCATGCGCTCCAGCAGCGCCATCGTGTCGATCTGCTGGGGCAGCGGGAGCTGGACGATGTAGCCGGTGCAGGCCGGGGACGCGTTGAGCTCGTCGACGGCCGCCTCGACGTCCTTCTGGGTGGCGGTGGCCGGGAGGTCGACGCGGATGGAGGCGATGCCGACCTCGGCGCAGTCGCGGTGCTTGCCCGCGACGTAGATCTGGCTGCCCGGGTCGTCGCCCACCAGGACGGTGCCCAGGCCGGGCGTGATGCCGCGGTCCTTGAGCGCGGCCACCCGGGTCGCGAGGTCTGCCTTGATCCTGGCGGCTGTCGCCTTGCCGTCGAGTTTCACTGCGCTCATGCCGTCAATCCTTCCATGACTGGTCGGCTTCCCTGCACCGGCCGCGCGTCCGTCCACAGTTTTTCCACAGATGGGAGGCAGGCGGCGTCCGTTGTCCACAGGGAAACGATGACATCGTTGTCATCGATCAAGGAAGGGCATATCGTGTCGGGCGCCGGCACCCTGTCCCACGGAGGTTCCCCTTGCGCGCCCGCTTCCCCCTGCCACGCCTCGGCGGCCTCCGCCGGCCCGGCCCCCCCATACCCGGATGACCTGCGTACTCGCCGTCGACATCGGCGGCACCAAGCTCGCCGCCGCGCTGGTCGACGAGGCCGGCTCCCTGCTGCGCTCCGCCGCGCGGCCCACGCCGCGCGCCGACGTCATGTCCGCGCTGGCGGCCCTCGTCGCGGAGGTGACCGGCGGGGGCCCGGCACCGCACGCCGTCGGCGTCGGCTGCGCGGGCCCGCTCGACCTCACCACGGGCACGGTGAGCCCGGTGAACATGCCGAGCTGGCGCGGCTTCCCGCTGCGCGACGAGCTGCGGCGGCTGACCGGCCTGCCCGTGGTGCTGGCCGGCGACGCCCAGTGCATGGCGCTCGGCGAACACTGGCTGGGGGCCGGGCAGGGCAGCACGTCGCTGCTCGGCGTCGTCGTGTCCACCGGCATCGGCGGCGGCCTGGTGATCGACGGCGCGCCGCTGCTCGGCCCGGCGGGCAACGCGGGGCACGTCGGCCACATGAGCGTCGATCCCGGCGGCGAGCGCTGCGAGTGCGGCGGCCGGGGCTGCGTCGAGCGCTACTCCAGCGGCCCCAACCTGGCCCGCTGGGCCCTGGAGAACGGCTGGGCGCCCACCGGCGACCGCGACGCCAGGGCGCTGGCCGCCGACGCGTCCGCCGGGCATCCGGTGGCGCTTTCGGCCTTCGAGCGCGGCGCCAGGGCGCTGGCCGGCCTGATCGCCTCCACGGCGGCCGCGGTCGAGCTCGACACCGTGGTCATCGGCGGCGGCGTGTCGGCGGCCGGCGCGGTGTTGTTCGGCCCGCTGGAGCGGGCGCTCGACGACGTGGCGGGGCTGGCGTTCGTCCGGGCGGTCCGGGTGCGGCCGACCACGCTGGGCGTGCGCGCGGGCCTGGCCGGGGCCGCCCGGCTGGCCTGGCGCCTGTCCGGCCAGTGAGCCGGCCGCGAGCGGCGGTCCGGCCGCCGGCTCGACCAGGTTGAGCGCTGGTTCGCCGAGCCGGACTCATGCTCGGCCCATGCCCTGACCCTGCTGGGCACGCTGGCCACCTCACCCGGGATGGCGGTGAGAAGCGGATCAGCGAGCTCGACGCCGCCGAGCCGGTCGACAACCTGGCGCAGCAGGCGATGGCCGGGGGCGGCCCGCCGGCTTCGACGCCCTAGCCGCTCTCTTCCTTGTCGGCCGCGGACATGGCGAGCATGTCGTCGACGCACCTGCGCATCAGTTGCTCGAACTGAACGAGGTCCCTATCGCTCCATTCGGCGAACGCGGAGTCGACGAGCCGCTGCCGGGCCTCCTCAAGCGCGTCCGTCACGCGACGGCCCGCGCTGGTGATCACGGCTTCCTTGACCCGTCGGTCCGCCGGGTTCGGACGCCGCTCGATCAGGCCGAGCTCGGCGAGTTTGGCCACCTGCCGGCTGACGGTGGTGTGGTCGCGTCCGGCCCGTTCGGCGAGTTCGACCACGCCGATGGGCCCGAACCGCCGGATTCCGACGATCAGTTTGAACAACGCGCGGTCGAGATCGATGCCCGCTTCGGCCATGAGGACCTCGTCGCGTTGCGGCAGGTTCATGAGCGCGATCAGGTCGACGAGCGACTCATGCAGGCGCCGGAACGTGATGTGCCGGCGGTGTTGGGAAGCCATGCTCGCCACCGATGCCTTACGTGCCCTTGCGGACGGGGAGGTGCCAAGAATACCGGCAGCCTCCGGCAGACCTGCGGAGACGCCTCCTTCGCATGGCGAGGACGCGAAGATGCGCTCAGAATACACATAATTTTCCGGCATCGGGACAGCCTGATCACAACACCCGGATCAGAGTTTTCTCCATGCATAGCTGGACACAAAATGGCAGCTCAAGACAGTGTGCTCGATGACCGTGAAGCCGCGTCAACCATGGACGGCGGCTTGACGGCCGCTCCGGCCGCAGATCATACTCCGTGCTTAATACACATAAATTTGCACCGGACGGGCCGACCTGCCCGGCCGCCACCGACGGAGAGTGAACCGTGGCACGCAACGAAGACCTTGATGTGATCATCTGTGGTTCCGGCGCGGCGGGATTGACCCTCGCCATCGATCTCGCCCGCAGGAACATCGCGTTCCGGTTGATCGACAAGGCGCCGCATCCGTTCATCGGCTCACGCGGCAAGGGCATCCAGCCGCGCACCGAGGAGGTGTTCGAGGACCTCGGCGTGGTCGACCGGATCGTCGCCTCGGGAGGCGAATATCCTCCCCTGCGCACCTACACCCCCGACGGACCGGTCGACAAGCACGCCGGGATCCTGCCGGAGCCGACGCCCGCCGAGCCGTACCAGATCCCGCTGCTCGTTCCGCAGTTCCGCACCGAGCGCCGGTTGCGGGAGCGGCTGGCCGAACTCGGCCACGCCCCGGAGTACGGCTGCGAACTCGTCGGCTTCGACCAGGACCCCGACGGCGTGACCGCGCGGATGGCCACCTCCGGCGGGGAGCGGACCGTGCGAGCCGCCTACCTGGTCGGCGCCGACGGCGGATCGAGCTTCGTCCGCAAGGCCCTCGGCATCGAGTTCCGCGGGAAGGCCCTCGGCGTGCGGGCGCTCGTGGCCGACGTGCGGGCCGACGGCGCCTCGTCGCGCGTCTGGCACCGCTGGGGCGACGAGCAGCCCGAGCGCAGCGTCTCGCTGTGCCCGCTCCACGGCACCGGCATGTTCCAGTACATGGCCCCGGTCCCCCTCGACATGGACGTCGACCTCTCGGCCGAAGGGCTCACCGCCCTGCTCCACGAGCGCGGCGGCCAGGACGACATCGTGATCCGCGAGGTGTCCTGGGCATCGGTGTTCACGATGCAGGCCCGGCTGGCCGACGCCTACCGGCGTGGGCGCGTGCTCCTGGCCGGGGACGCCGCGCACTGCCATCCGCCGACCGGCGGGCAGGGCCTGAACACGAGCATCCAGGACGCCTACAACCTCGGCTGGAAGCTCGCCGCCGTGCTCGACGGCGCGCCGGAGTCACTGCTGGCGACCTACGAGGAGGAGCGCCGGCCGGTCGCCGAGGCGGTCCTCGGCCTGTCCGAGAAGCTGCTCGAAGCGGCCAGGAACCGGGAGATGCGCCGGGGCCGCGAGGTGACCCAGCTCGATGTCGGCTACCCGGACTCGTCGCTGTCGCTGACCGGCCTGGAGCCCCACAAGGGCGTGGCGGCCGGCGACCGCGCGCCCGACGCCCCCGTCACCGGCGCGGGCGGGCCGGCCACGCGGTTGTTCAGCCTGTTCCAGGGACCGCACTGGACCCTGCTCGGCTACGAGCCCGGCGACGCCGCGGTCCCGGAACCGCGCAGGGGCCTGCGCATCCACGTCATCGGCGACGACATCCTCGACACCGGAGGCCATGTCCGGAGCGCGTACGGGCTGTCGCCCGAGCAGTGGGCGCTCATCCGGCCGGACGGATACGTCGCGGCCGTGGTCGGCACCGCCGAACTCGGCGCGATCGAGACCTACCTCGACGGCGTCGGCGTCCGTCAGCAGATGCGAGAACCGGCGGCTAGTCGCGCTCTGCGAAGCGGGCCTCGCGGCGCTCGATGATCCGGCGGGTGTACGGGATGAGCTCGACGACCCGGCTGCCGAGGTAGGCACCGATGAAGGCGAGGACCAGCAGGACGAACGGGCTGGTCGAGAAGCCGTTCATGGTCACGAAGGCATGCAGGGTCGCGTCGAGCATGGAAACTCCGGGGGAATCAGCACAGCAGGGCGGCAATCAGGGTAACCGGGGAGTGCCAATGCTCGCCGCCAAAACGGATAAAGGGCAACAAGTGATCTCTTGTTGCCCTTTATCCGATGAACCGGTGATCAGTGGAAGAAGTGGCGGGTGCCGGTGAAGTAGAGGGTGACGCCCGCCTGCTCACAGGCGTCGATCACCTCCTGGTCCCGGATCGAGCCGCCCGGCTCCACGATCGCCTTGACCCCGGCCTCGATCAGCACCTGCGGCCCGTCGGGGAACGGGAAGAACGCGTCGGAGGCGGCGACCGAGCCGGCCGCCCGCTCCCCCGCCCGGCTCACCGCGAGGCGGCAGGAGTCGACCCGGTTGACCTGGCCCATGCCCACGCCCACCGTGGCGCCGCCGGCGGCCAGCAGGATCGCGTTCGACTTCACCGAGCGCGAGGCGCGCCAGGCGAAGGCCAGGTCGGCCAGCAGCTCGGGCGAGGCGGCCGCGCCGGTCTTGAGCTCCCACGCCGACGGGTCGTCGCCGGCGGCGTCGATCCGGTCGACCGCCTGCAGCAGCAGGCCGCCGTCGACGCGACGGAACTCCAGCGGCTGGGACGGCCCCTCCGGGCAGCGCAGCAGGCGCAGGCTCTTCTTGGCCCGCAGCACCTCCAGCGCCTCCGCGCTGAAGCCGGGAGCCACGACGACCTCGGTGAACACGTCGGCGATCTGCCGGGCCAGCTCGACGGTGACCTCGCGGTTGACCGCGATCACGCCGCCGTAGGCCGAGACGGGGTCGCAGGCGTGGGCCTTGCGGTGGGCCTCGGCCACGTCGGCGCCGACGGCGATGCCGCACGGGTTCTGGTGCTTGATGATGGCCACGCACGGCTCGGCGAAGTCCCAGGCCGCCCGCCAGGCGGCGTCGGAGTCGAGGTAGTTGTTGTAGGACATCTCCTTGCCGTGCAGCTGCTCGGCGTTGGCCAGGCCGCCGGAGCCGGCGGTGTAGAGGGCGGCGCGCTGGTGCGGGTTCTCGCCGTAGCGCAGGGTCGCCTTGCGCTCGTACGCGACGCCGGTGAACTCGGGGAACTCCTCCTCCCCGCCCGCGTACGGCCCGGCGAACCAGTTGGCCACGGCCACGTCGTAGGCGGCGGTGTGGGCGTAGGCGACACCGGCCAGGCGGCGGCGCTCGTGCAGCGTGAAGCCGCCCTCGTCCAGGGCGGTGAGCACGTCGCCGTAGGCGGCGGGGTCGACCACGACCGCGCAGGTGGCGTGGTTCTTGGCGGCGCCCCTGATCATCGCGGGCCCGCCGATGTCGATCTGCTCGACGCACTCCTCGTCGGAGGCGCCGGAGGCCACCGTCTGCTGGAACGGGTAGAGGTTGACCACCACGAGCTGGAACGGGTCGATCTCCAGCTCGTCGAGCTGGGCCACGTGGCTGGGCTTGGTGAGGTCGGCCAGCAGGCCGGCGTGCACGCGCGGGTGCAGCGTCTTGACCCGGCCGTCGAGGCACTCGGGGAAGCCGGTGAGCTGCTCCACCTTGGTCACCGGGATCCCGTGGGACGCGATCGCGGCGGCCGTGCCGCCTGTCGACACGATCTCCACGCCGGCGCCGTCGAGTGCCCTGGCCAGCTCTTCGAGCCCGGACTTGTCGTAGACAGCGATCAGCGCGCGCCGGATGGCGATGCGAGTCACGTGCTTTCCCCTCCTGATTGGTTGCCGATGCGGACGGTGCGTCCGCTGACCGTCCAGCCCTCGCGGGCCATCCGGCCGACGATGTCGACGAGCAGGCGGCGCTCGACGGTCTTGATGCGCTCGTGCAGGACCGGCTCGTCGTCGTCCGGCAGCACGGGCACCGCCTCCTGGGCGACGATCGGGCCCGTGTCGATCCCCGCGTCGGCCAGCATCACGGTGCAGCCGGTCACCTTCACCCCGTGGGCCAGCGCGTCGCGCACGCCGTGGGCGCCGGGGAAGGACGGCAGCAGCGCCGGATGGGTGTTGAGCACGGGGAACGCGTCGAGCGTGGGCGCGCCCAAAATCTTCATGAAGCCCGCCGACACCACCAGGTCGGGCTCGTACGATGCGATCCTGGCGGCGAGAGCGGCATCCCAGTCCGCCCGAGTCGCATGATCGCCCAGTTTTTCAACAAACGTCGGGACATTTGCCCTGGTGGCCCTGGCCAGGCCCTCTATGCCGTCCCGATCCGCGCCCACCGCCACCACGCGCGCACCGTACGACGGGTCGGCGGAAGCGTCCAGCAGGGCCTGTAGGTTGGTTCCAGAGCCGGAGACGAGGACGACGAGCCGCCCAGCCTTTGACACGCACACTCCAAAGAATGGAAACAGGGTGGGGCTGACAGGGTATCTGTTCCTCGCCCGGCGACGCAGAGGAGGTCAGGTGTCGACACCGGTGCAGGCACCGGCGGGTCAGCAGCCCGCCGATTCAGCGGGTCGCCGTGCGATCTGGTTGTCCATCGCGGCGCTGGCCATGACGTTCATGCTGCCGCTCGCCGGCCTGGTCATGGCCCTGTTCGCGCTCATGTCGGGCATCCGCGCGCTGCCGCGGCTGCGCGGCGCCCACAAGCCCACCGGCACGGCCGTCGGCGGCATCACGATCTCCTCCATCGCGCTGGCCCTGTCGGCGATGGCCACGGGGATGCAGCTCTACCTGATGGACGAATACTCCGCCTACCAGGAGTGCATGAAGGGCGCGGGCACGGTCTCGGCCCAGGGCGAGTGCTTCACCCAGTTCAGGGACGCCGCGCAGCGCAAGCTGCCGCCCGACGTCCTCCAGCTGCTCGGGGCGATGCAGTCCTAGCCCCGCGCCCCGGCTAGTCGCGGTCCCAGGCGTAGGGGTCGACGTAGATGACGTGGCCGCCGCGGTCGTCGGACTCGTCCACGATGTCCTTGCGCGGCGGACGGGCCGGGCCGTCCGAGGGCTCGGCCGGGCGTGGGCGGGCCTGGGCCAGGGTCTCGGCCTCGGCGGAGGCGTGCTCGTCCTGCCAGTCGTCCCTGATGACCGGGATCTCCTGGGTGTCGGCCTCGGTGGCGTCCATCCAGTGGCCGGGCAGGGGGCGCGGGTCGGACTCGGCCAGGCCGACCTTGCTGGCCGCCTTGGCGATGGCCGCCCCCGCCTTGCGGACCGGGGCGGCGGCCTTGTCGAGCGGCGCGCGGGCCTTCTTGTTGAGCAGCAGCAGGTTGGCCACGCCCGCCGAGATGCCGGCCGCCACGCCCACCTCCAGGGCCACCGACAGGGCCACCTCCCAGGGGGACGGGCCGATCGCCGACAGCCGGCCGCCGCCGATGGGCCCGCCGGACAGCGCGGCCAGCAGGCCGGCGACCAGGCCGGTGGAGACGCCGGTCAGGAAGCCCCACAGGGGGGCGGCCTCGTACGAATGCGAGGGCGAGATCCGGGCCACGAACACGCCCGCCACCGCGCCCGCCGCGAACGGCAGCGCGATCACCGCCATCATCCACGCGGGCACGGGCCCGCTCTCGGGCAGCGCGCCCAGCAGCGGCAGGCTCGGCACCGTGCCGAGCTCGACGCCGGTCGGGGCGACCAGCGTGTCCGCGCCGATGGCGAAGCCGGGGCCGGCGATGTAGGAGGAGGCCCAGATCACGGCGTTGAGCAGGTAGAGGAGCTGGAGCAGCAACAGCAGCACGCCGCCGACGAAGCCGGGCGCGAGCACGTTCGACAGGTCCCTGACCTGGCCGAAGTTCAGCACGACCGCGACCAGCACCAGCCCCAGCCCGGACGCCAGCAGGGCGGTGGTGGCGACCGCCGTGCCGGCCGTGACGGCCCGCAGCCGCTCGGGCAGCAGCTTGAGCATGATCCGCCACGGGCCGATCATGCGCGCGGTGGCCAGCGAGCCCGCCAGGAAGGCCAGCACGAAGTGGCTGAGCAGCGCCTCGCCGATGAACGGCTGGGTGATCTCGTTGCTCGCCACCAGCGCGATCAGCCCGGCCAGCAGCGCGTAGGGGGCCGCCAGCGAGACGCCGGCCTGGCCGACCAGCACGAGCTGCGCGCGGCGGCGGGCGGTGGCCTGCTCGCGCGGGCTGTTCTTGGGCAGCCGGGCGGGCAGGCGCAGCCGCAGGTCGGCGTCGCGGGCCATCCACCGGCCGGCGCGGTAGAGCAGGAAGGCGGGCAGCACCATCAGCCCGAGGGGCAGCAGCCCGACCCGGCCGCCGGGCATCGCGAACCCCGCGTGGTGCGCGGCCAGCCAGAGCTGCGCCGCGGCGCGGAACACGCCGGGCAGGCCCGCGCCGAGCGTGCCGCGCGGCGCGGCGATCCAGCCGACGAGGGTGAGCGTGGTGAGCACGGCCAGGCCGACGCCGAGCGTGCAGGCGGCGGCGAGCATGCCCGACACGGGTAGCGGCCGCCTCGTCTCGTCGTCGTCGGTCGAGACCCCGGGGAGCTTGCCGAGCACCGACTTGGGGGCGGTACGCAACTGGTCGAGAATGGCCGTCACAGATGTGATTTTCTCAATCTTTCCCAACCATCGCTTGGTTGACGCGCCGCAGCGGGTCCACTTTGTCGCCGTGAGACCCCCGCGAACGCGCCTCGCGCCCTTTCCCCGCCCTTTACGCGCCGCCCGGCGGGCCCTGGGACGCCCGGCGGCATGGAAAAGCCCCGCATGGCGGCGGCCAGGCGGGGCTTTTCCAGCGTGACTAGCGGGACTGCATGATCTCGCGCATCAGGCGGGCCGTCTCGGAGGGGGTCTTGCCGACGCGGACGCCGACCTTCTCCAGGGCCTCCTTCTTGGCCTGGGCGGTGCCGGCCGAGCCGGAGACGATGGCGCCGGCGTGGCCCATCGTCTTGCCCTCGGGGGCGGTGAAGCCCGCGACGTAGGCCACGACCGGCTTGGTGACGTGCTGCTCGATGTAGGCCGCGGCACGCTCCTCGGCGTCGCCGCCGATCTCACCGATCATCACGATCGCGTCGGTGTCGGGGTCGTCCTGGAAGGCCTGGAGCGCGTCGATGTGCGTGGTGCCGATGACCGGGTCGCCGCCGATGCCGACCGCGGTCGAGAAACCGAAGTCGCGCAGCTCGTACATGAGCTGGTAGGTCAGCGTGCCGGACTTCGAGACCAGGCCGATGCGGCCGGCGGTGGTGATGTCGGCGGGGATGATGCCGGCGTTGGACGCGCCGGGCGAGGCGATGCCGGGGCAGTTGGGCCCGATGATGCGGGTCTTGTTGCCCTTGGCCACCGCGTACGCCCAGAACTCGGTCGAGTCGTGGACGGGGATGCCCTCGGTGATCACGACGCAGAGCGGGATCTCGGCGTCGACGGCCTCCTTGACGGCGGCCTTGGTGTGGGCCGGCGGCACGAAGACGACCGACACGTCGGCGCCGGTCTGCTCCATGGCCTCCTTCACCGTGCCGAACACGGGCAGGCCCTCGTGCGTGATGCCCGCCTTGCGGGCGTTGACGCCGCCGACGACCTTCGCGCCGGAGGCGAGCATGCGGCGGGTGTGCTTGGTGCCCTCACCGCCGGTCATGCCCTGAACAATGATCTTGCTGTTCTCGGTCAGCCAGATAGCCATGACTCACGCACCTACCGCAGCGAGCTCGGCGGCCCGCTTGGCCGCGTCGTCCATCGTGTCAACCAGCTCGACCCGCGGGAGCGCGGCGTCGGCCAGGATCTGCCGCCCGAGCTGGGCGTTGTTGCCGTCGAGGCGGACCACCAGCGGGTGCGTCACGGCCTCGCCGCGGCTCTCCAGCAGCTTGAACGCCGAGACGATGCCGTTGGCCACGGCGTCGCAGGCGGTGATGCCGCCGAAGACGTTCACGAAGATCGACTTGACGCTCGGGTCGGAGAGGATGATCTCCAGGCCCGCGGCCATGACCTCGGCCGAGGCGCCGCCGCCGATGTCCAGGAAGTTCGCCGGGGACGGCTTGCCGGGGAACGCCTCGCCCGCGTAGGCCACCACGTCGAGGGTGGACATGACCAGGCCCGCGCCGTTGCCGATGATGCCGACGTTGCCGTCGAGCTTGACGTAGTTGAGGTCCTTCTCCTTGGCCTTGGCCTCCAGAGGGTCCTCGGCGGCCTTGTCGGCCAGCGCCTCGTGGTCGGCCTGGCGGAAGCCGGCGTTCTCGTCGAGGGTGACCTTGCCGTCGAGGGCCTTCACCTGGCCGTCGGCCGACAGGATCATCGGGTTGACCTCGACCAGCGTGGCGTCCTCGTCGACGAAGCAGTGCCACAGCTTCTCGATGAGCTCGGCGGCGCCGTCGAGCGACTTCTCGGGCAGCCCGCCGGCCACCGCGATCTCGCGGGCCTTGGCGCGGTCGATGCCGTCGAGGGCCGAGACCGGCACCTTGGCGACCTTCTCGGGCGTGCTGTGGGCGACCTCTTCGATGTCCATGCCGCCGGCGGCGGAGCAGATCGCGAGGAAGGTACGGTTGGCGCGGTCGAGCAGGAAGGAGAAGTAGTACTCCTCCGCGATCGCGCTGGCCTCCTCCACGAGCACCTTGTGGACCGTGTGGCCCTTGATGTCCATGCCGAGGATG